>CAIXXI010000076.1 GCA_903923345.1 uncultured Burkholderiales bacterium
CGCTTCGGCCGCCAAGCGACGGGCGGTCTGCTTCTGGGCTGCAGAGAGATCGCCCAGCAGAAATTCAGCACGTTCGATGTATCGCTTGGCCCGGACCTCGATGCGTTCATCACGGTCGGTGGGCATCCATTCGCGGCGCATTTTCGCGTTGTCACGGGCAAACTCGGCCTTCATGCGGGCCAATTGCGAGGCCTCCAGCGTGGCTGCGACCTCGGCAATCGCAGGCGCTGCCTGCTCAGGGATCGGCTGCAGCACCTCCAGCACCTGCGCGCGCCATTGCCTGGCATCCGCCTCGGTGACCCCGCCGCTGGCGACCCGCTGCCGGATACGGATCAGGAACTCAGCCTCGGCATCGAGTTGCGTGCGCCGGTGCCAGGCATGCAAGTCCTCAAGATGCCTTGAGGCCTGGGCGCGCTGCGGTGAGCTCAGTGACAGATAGGAATCGATACGCCACAGCGCGATCGTGGGCAGGTTGTCATAGCCGATACGACCGATCGAAGCGCAACCGGCCAGCGCAAGCGCGCAACCGACCAGCGCAATCCGCCACAGAAGCGCGAGCATCGCCGTGCTAGAGTCGGCGCGCTGAAAAATCGGTTTTTCCCGGAATCCCGCGATCACAACCTCCTAACGACACATGAACGTCGTCATCCTAGCGGCGGGCATGGGCAAGCGGATGCGCTCCGATCTGCCCAAAGTCCTGCACACCCTGGCCGGCAAGCCCATGCTCGGGCATGTACTCGACACCTGCCGCAGTCTATCGCCCTTGAGAATTGTCGTGATCTATGGCCATGGGGGTGATCAGGTTCCTGTGAGCCTGGCCGCCGATGACCTGATCTGGGCGCGGCAGGAGCCGCAACTCGGCACCGGCCATGCGGTCATGCAGGCCATACCGCATCTGGACGATCAGGTGCCCACACTCGTGCTCTATGGCGATGTGCCCCTGACCCGCGCCACCACGCTGACGCGCCTGCTCGAAGCTGCGGGAGCGGATCGCCTCGGGCTGCTCACCGTCGATTTGCCCGACCCCACCGGCTACGGCCGGATCGTGCGCGGCGAGTCAATTGCCGGGGCCAGCGCCCGCGGCCCGATCCTGCGCATCGTCGAGCACAAGGATGCGGACGACGCCACCCGGCGCATCCGCGAATCCAACACCGGCATCCTGGTCGCACCCACCCCCGCGCTCAAGTCGTGGCTGGCTGCGCTGTCCAATGACAACGCGCAACAGGAGTACTACCTGACCGACATCGTGGCGATGGCGGTGGCGCAAGGCGTCGATGTGGTTGGCGCCCAACCGGATGCAGTCTGGGAAACGCTGGGTGTCAACAGCAAGGCCCAGCTGGCCGAACTCGAACGCATCCATCAGCAGGAGCTGGCGCAGGGCCTGCTCGAGGCGGGCGTGGGTCTTGCTGACCCGTCTCGCATCGACATTCGCGGCAGGCTTGAGGCCGGGCGCGACTGCTTCATCGATGTGAACTGTGTGTTCGAAGGGACGGTGGTGCTGGGTGATCGAGTCCGGATCGGCGCGAACTGCGTGCTGCGCGATGCGCGCATCGAGTCCGGCACCGAAATCCTGCCGATGTGCCACATCGATCAGGCGCAGGTCGGTGCCGGCTCACGCATCGGACCCTTTGCGCGCTTGCGCCCGGGCACGGTGCTGGGCGAGGACAACCATGTCGGCAACTTCGTCGAGATGAAGAACACGAAGATGGCGGCCCACTCGAAAGCCAACCACCTCGCTTATGTCGGCGATGCGGTCGTGGGTGCGCGTGTGAACATCGGAGCCGGCACGATCACCTGCAACTAGGACGGGGTGAACAAGCATCAGCCAGTCATCGAAGACGATGCCTTCATCGGCAGCGACACCCAGCTGGTCGCACCCGTGACCGTCGGACGCGGCGCAACCCTGGGTGCCGGCACCACGCTCACCCGCAATGCGCCGCCCGATCAGCTCACCGTCTCACGGGCAAAACAGGTCAGCGTCCCGGGCTGGCAGCGTCCGGTCAAGCACAAACCCGCCTCGAAGGAATAGACCCTATGTGTGGCATCGTCGGCGCGGTCGCGCAGCGCAATGTCGTCCCCATCCTCATCGAGGGACTGAAAAAGCTCGAGTACCGCGGCTACGATTCGGCCGGCATCGCGCTGGCCAGCGGAGTCGGCGAACAGGGCGCGCTGAGCCGGGTGCGCTCGGTGGGCCGGGTGGCCGACCTTGAAGTGCGCGCCACCGAAGCCGCAGCCAGCGCCCACACCGGCATCGCCCACACCCGCTGGGCCACCCATGGCGGCGTCACCGAAGACAATGCCCATCCGCACATCTCCGATCGTGACGGCCTGCAGATCTGCGTCGTGCACAACGGCATCATCGAGAACCACGAAGCCCTCAGGGCCGAGCTCAAGGGCAAGGGCTACGTCTTTCAGTCGCAGACCGACACCGAGGTCATTGCCCACCTGATGCATTCGGTGGTCAGCGCCGGTGCGGTGCTGTTCGATGCGGTGCAATCGGTGGTCAAGCGCCTTGAAGGTGCCTACGCGATCGCGGTGATCAGCTCGCGCGAGCCGAACACCGTGGTTGGCTCGCGGCGCGGCTCGCCGCTGCTGCTGGGTGTGGGCCATGAGGGCAGCGGTCGCGGCGAAAACTTCCTTGCCTCCGACACGTCCGCGCTGCTGCAGGTCACCCGCCATGTCGCTTATCTGGAAGAAGGCGATGTGGTGCAGATCAGCACAGAAGGCCATCGCATCGTCGATGCCGACGGCCAGGTGGTCACACGGGCCATCGTCGAAAGCCAGCTGTCCGCCGACGCCATCGAGCTCGGGCCGTACGCGCATTACATGCAGAAGGAAATCTTCGAGCAGCCGGGTGCGATCGCCAACACGCTGGAGATGGTCGCCAATGCCTCGTCGCTGTCGGCCGGTCTGTTCGGCGCCGAGGCCGAGCCGATCTTTGCGCGCACAAAGCAACTGCTGATCCTGGCCTGCGGCACGAGCTACCACTCAGGGCTGGTTGCCAAGTACTGGATCGAATCGATTGCCCGCATCCCGGTGGCCGTCGAGATCGCCAGTGAATACCGTTATCGGGACTCGGTCGAGTTGCCCGACACCCTGGTGATCACCATCTCGCAGTCCGGCGAAACAGCCGACACGCTGGCTGCGCTGCAGCACGCAAAGTCATTGGGCATGACCGACACACTCAGCATCTGCAACGTGCCCGAGTCGGCGCTGATCCGCGCCTCGAAGCTGCGGTTTCTGACCCGCGCCGGCCCCGAGATCGGCGTGGCGTCCACCAAGGCGTTCACCACGCAGCTCGCGGCACTCTTCGTGCTCACCCTGGTGCTGGCCAAGCAGCGCGGCATGCTGACCAGCGAGCGCGAGCGCGATCTGCTGACTGCCCTGCGCCATCTGCCTGCGGCACTGAACCGCGTTCTGGAATGCGAGCCGGTGGTCAAAGACTGGGCGCAGCGCTTCGCTTCCCGACACAACGCGCTCTTCCTGGGGCGAGGGGTGCACTTTCCGATCGCCATGGAAGGCGCGCTCAAGCTCAAGGAAATCACCTATATCCATGCAGAAGCCTATGCCGCCGGCGAGCTCAAGCACGGGCCGCTGGCGCTGGTTGATGCGTCGATGCCGGTGGTGGTGGTGGCCCCGAACGATGCGCTCATCGAAAAGCTCAAAAGCAATCTGCAGGAAGTCCGTGCCCGTGGTGGCGAGCTCTTCGTGTTTGCCGACCGCGACACGCACATCGAGGCCTCCGACGGCGTGCATGTGATCAACCTGGTCGACCATGCCGGCCCGCTGTCACCGATCCTGCACGTCGTGCCCCTGCAGCTGCTGTCCTACCACGCAGCGCTGGCGCGCGGCACCGATGTGGACAAACCGAGGAACCTGGCGAAATCCGTTACGGTTGAATAAGGTCCTTCGAAACCTGCCGCGACACGCAAAGTGAAGCGGCCGAAGGCCTTCTGAAAACGATTCCTGTTGGACGGCCGACTGCGCGGCAACCTGGATGGCTTTCATGCCATCCGAGTCAATCAACAATGGCGCTTGATATTCCGGTGGGACGGCACTCGAGGCGAAGCACGCGACCTGTACTTGGACGACCACAGCTATTCGTGAGGCACATCATGCTGACCACAAAGCGTAAGCCGGCAAGCGTCGGCGAGATTCTGACTGAGGAATTCCTGGTGCCGATGGACTTGACGCAAGGCGTCTTGGCGCAGGCCATGGGAGTTCCTCGCAAGCACGTGAACGAACTGTGCAACGATCGTCGCAGCGTCACTGCGCCAACCGACCTCTGGGAAACGATGAACTCGCCGCAGGAGCGGGAGCGGATTGCCAGGGCTCGCTCGCTCAAGGCAGCCGCGTGATTGTGGGCCCCTTGGAATGACTCGATTCTTGGACAGCAACGCCTGCCCAAGGCATAAAGGCTGGATTGACACCGCATCGGGCGTTGACCGGAGACCGCATGCTTTCACCCCAACTCGAAACCGAAGCCGCCCTGTGCGAACGCTTCGAACAGGCGCTGCTTGCGTCGCCGCCTGAGTCCCTGCTTAGGCGGGGACAATGGCTCGACACCGAATGCCTGGTCCAGATCGGCGACACGCCCTTTCATATCCAGATCGCCAAAGGGCGGGTGGTGCATTGCTCAAGGCACATCCCGCTGGTGTGCAGCACGGCATTCGTGCTCAAGGGCTCGGTGCAGGCCTGGTCGGAACTCTGGCAACCCGTGCCCAGACCCGGCTGGCATGATCTGTTCGCCCTGATCAAACAAGGCGAGATGAGCCTGCAGGGCAACACGCAGGTGGTCATGGCGCACCTGCAGTTCCTCAAGGACCTGTTTGATCTGCCCGCCCATCGAGCACCGGTCAAACCCGAGCAAGTCACGGTGCAGCCCGAGGGCGAGATCGAGCCGATCGTCGGGCGCTATGTGCATGTCGACATCGAGGGCGAGCCGTGCCGGGTGTACTTCGAGGAGGCGGGTCAGGGCATCCCGCTGTTGTGCCTGCACACCGCCGGCGCAGACTCGCGCCAGTTCCGGCACCTGATGTGCGACGAGTCGGTCACGCGGCACTTTCGCGTCATCGCCTTCGACATGCCCTGGCACGGCAAGTCCTATCCGCCGATCGGCTTCGAGGATCAGGAGCCCGATCTGACCACGCAGCGCTATGTCGCCATCGTCCGCTCGGTGGCCCGCGCCCTGAAACTCGACAAACCGGTGGCCATGGGCTGCTCGATCGGCGGTCGCATCGTGCTGCAACTCGCCCATGCCCATGGCGCCGAGTTCAGGGCGCTCATCGGCCTGGAAAGCTCGGACCATCAGACCCCCTGGTATGACACCCGCTGGCTCAACCGCCCGGATGTGCACGGCGGCGAAGTCTGTGCTGCGCTGGTCTCCGGGCTGGTTGCCTCGACCAGCCCGGCACGCTACCGGCATGAAACCCTGTGGCAGTACAAGCAGGGTGGCCCCGGTGTCTTCAAGGGCGACCTGTATTTCTATCGCGTTGATTCCGATTTGCGCGGACAACTCGGCGGCATCGACACCACCCGCACGCCGCTCTATCTGCTGACTGGCGAATACGATTTTTCGTGCACGCCGCAAGACACACTGCGAACCGCCGAGTCGATCCCCGGCGCACAGGTGACCATCATGAAAGACCTAGGTCACTTTCCGATGAGCGAAAACCCCCTGCAGTTTCGCGAGTACCTGCTGCCGGTCCTCGAGAACATCCGGAATCAATCTGGCTACTGAACCATTGAGCGACTGAACCATGAGCGCACTTCCATCTGCATCTGCCACGCATCGCGACGAACCTGGCCACGCCGACATCGCCTGCCTCGAACACTGGCTCGGCCGCTTCAATGCCGCGCTGCAATCGGCCGATACCCGACAGCTCGAAAGCCTGTTCGAGTCCGACAGCCACTGGCGCGACCTGCTCGGACTGACCTGGCAGATCGAGACCCTCTCGGGCGCATCGCGCATCGGTCAGCGGCTCGCTCAATCGGCCACCACGCTCAAGCCACGCTCGGTGTCGATCGATCCCGATCGGTGCCCGCCGCGCTTCGGTGTTCGGGCCACCGAGGCGGTCTTCGAGGCCTTCCTGCGCTTTCAGACCGATGTCGGCCCATGTGCAGGCCTTGTCCGGTTTCGTCGTGACCGCCTGAGCCCCGAGGGCAGCACCGCGTGGTCGCTGCTGACCTCGCTCGAGAGTCTGCACGGGCATGAGGAGGAAACCCTTCAGGCCCGAAACGAGCCTTCGCCCTTCGATCGCAACTCGGATGGACCGAACTGGCAGGAGGCCCGAGACATCGCCGCGGCCTACACAGACCGTGACCCGACTGTGCTCATCGTCGGGGGCGGGCATGCCGGTCTGACGCTGGCCGCGCGGCTGGTGCGGCTGGGCGTCGACGCACTGGTCATCGATTCGC
>CAIXXI010000077.1 GCA_903923345.1 uncultured Burkholderiales bacterium
ATTCAGGCTTTTCGATCGCGCTGATGCGCAAGGATGTGAAAACCGCGCAGGACTTCATCGCGCGGATGGGCACCCCGGGGCGATTCGCCGATGCCTGCTTCACGAATTGGGAGCAGGCCGAGCAATCACTCGACCGCGGCGCCGATCACACGGCCCTGTACAAGCACATCAAGGGGGTGTGATGAGCGGACCGTCGCTTCGGATCTGGGAAGCCTATGCAATGCGCTATGCGACCGTGCAACGGCGCAAGCGCGAAAACTTCATCGCCCACGACATCCACGATGAAGAAGGGACGATGGACTACTTCGTGTGGTTCCTGCGTTCGGATGGCGAAACCATCCTGGTGGACACCGGCTTCAGTGAGGCAGCGGCGCGGGCCCGCAAGCGCAATTTCCTGCGCTGCCCGATCGACTCGCTTCAGTCAGCCGGCATCCACCTCGAGGACATTCGCGAGACGGTGATCACGCATGCGCACTACGACCATGCCGGCAATACCCGCAAGCTGCTGAAGACCTCGTTTCACCTGCAGGAGCGCGAGATGGCCTATGCGACCGGCAAGGAGATGCGCCACGCCTTCATGCGCCATGCCTATGACCCGGACGATGTCTGTGACCTGGTCTACGCGAACTTCCAGGAGCGGGTGGCCTTTCACGACGGCGCCTATGAGCTGCGCCCCGGGATCAGCGTGCACTGGGTGGGTGGGCACACCCGTGGCCTGCAGATCGTGCGGGTGCATACCCGTCGGGGCTGGGTGGTGCTGGCATCCGACGCATCGCACTATCTGGACAACCTGCGCAAGCGATCACCCTTTCCGATCGTGGCTGACGTCGGGCAGATGATGAGCGCCTATGAGTTGGTCGAGCAGCTCGCCGAATCACCCGATCACATCATCGCCGGACACGACCCGCTGACCCGACAGATGTATCAGTCGTCGGGGCCAGCGGGGTTGGAGATTGTGTCGTTGGCTGATCGGGTGGGTTCGGTGCGCTGAGCGGCCTGAGCCTTACTCAGGCTCGACGCCCGCGAGCTTGAGCGTGCTTCGATAGCTGTCGTACTGTTCCTTCACCAGGGTGCCCAGCTGCTCCGGCGTGGAGCCGGTCAGCTGGAAAGCCTGCTGGTTCATGGCGGCCTGAACTTCCGGCTTGCTCATGGCAGCCACGTACTCCTTGTTCAGGCGAGTGACGATCTCGCGCGGCATCTTGGCCGGGCCAAAGACCCCCGCCCATGAAATCAGCGAGAACTTGGGCATGCCGGCTTCAGCGATGGTCGGCACATCCGGCAGAGCCGTACTGCGCTTGTTGAGCGTGACGGCGATCGCGCGAAGACGGCCTTCCTTGATATGCGGCACCGAGGTGCCTGCGGAACAGACCATGAACTGAACCCGACCGGCGATCAGGTCGGTGAGGGCCTGCGGCTCGCCCTTGTAGGGGACATGAACCATGTCGATGCCGCCCAGTGATGCGAACAGCGCGGTCGAGACGATGCCGGTGGTGTTGCCGGTCGCGTAGTTCAGCTTGCCGGGATTGGCCTTGGCATAAGCCACCAGCTCGGCCACGGTTTTGGCTGGAACACTCGGGTGCACCAGCATCAGGAAGGTGTAGCGACCGATGTCTGCGATCGGGGTGAAGTCGGTCACCGGATCGTAGGGCGGGTTTTTCTTCATGGCCGGGGCAGCCGACATCGGGCTGTTGGTGGCGAACAGCAGGGTGTAGCCGTCAGGGGCAGCCCGCATGACCTCTGCTGCCGAGATCGCACCATCGGCGCCGGCCTTGTTCTCGACCAGCATCGGCTGACCCATTGTGGGAGTCATTGCGCTGGCGAAGACCCGCGCGATCGTGTCGGTCGCCGAGCCGGGCGGAAAGGGCACGACCACCTTGATCGGCTTGGTCGGATAGGCCTGGGCGCGGGCTGCATGCGGAAAAAGACCGATCGCAGCACCTGCGGCGAGCAGCGAACGTCGGGTTGCTCCATGGGTCATACCAATCTCCGTGAATCAGTTCGGGTTGATGAGTTCAACATTCAGAAACCGGCCAGGACGAGCTTTCCGACCATCTTGCCGGATTCGATCTTTGCGTGGGCAGCACGCAGGTTGGCCGCGTTGATCAGACCCATCGTCTCACTGTGCGTGGTGCGGATCCGACCGGCATCGACCAGTTGGGCCACCTCATTGAGCAGTTGACCCTGCTGTGCCATGTCAGGGGTTTCGAAGCTGGAGCGGGTGAACATCGCCTCCCAGTGCAGTGAGGCGCATCGGGCCTTGAGCGGGCGAACATCGAAGGCAGCCGGATCGTCGATCACGCAGATGCGGCCTTGCGGGGCGACGATCTTCGCGAGTTCGGGAAAGTGGGTGTCAGTGTGCGAGACACTGAAGATCCGCTCCACCCAACGCACGCCGGCCGTTTTCAATCCCTGCGAAATCGGCTGCGAATGATCAATGACCGCATGCGCGCCCAGCGCCTCGATCTGGGCACGCGACTCGGGCCTTGAGGCGGTGGCCAGAATGCGGGCAGTGCTGAGCTGGCGCGCCAGCTGGATGGCAATTGATCCGACGCCGCCTGCGCCCGCGGTGATCAACACCGTGCCAGCATCGGTTTGGCCGCCGGCCTGATCGGCACGCGGCAACGCCAACCGATCGAACAGCGCCTCCCAGGCGGTGATCGTGGTGAGCGGCATCGCGGCGGCCTGCGCGAAATCGAGTGAGCGCGGCTTGTGGCCCACGATGCGCTCATCGACCAGATGGCGCTGGGCATTGGTGCCCTGACGCAAACGCGATCCGGCATACCAGACCGCATCACCCGGCTTGAACAGCGTGACCTGCGGACCGACCGCCTCGACAACCCCGGCTGCGTCGTAGCCGAGAACGGTCATACCCCCCTCGGGCGGTGCGACATTGCGGCGAACCTTGGTGTCGACCGGGTTCACGGAAATCGCCTCGATGCGCACGAGCAGGTCTCGCCCGGCGACGACCGGCTCGAGCAGCTCGACATCGATGAGAGCGTTCGGATCGGAAGTGGGCAGGCACTGACGGTAGGCGATGGCCTTCATGGGGGGCGTCTCTGTGTGGATTGCAGGCGGGGCGCGATTCTAGCCGACTCGATGGGTCAGAAACTGCAGGCCAGGCCGATCGATACACCCGTCACGTTCGAGCCGAAGACATAGCGGGCGACCAGGCGCGTGCGGGTGATCCAGACCGGGTACTTGGATGAGTCGATTTCGATGCCCGCACCCAGGGCGGTGAGATAGGTGATGCCCAGCACCTTGGCCTCGTCACCCATCCAGCGCGAGTGGGTCGCTTCCAGCACATACCGCAAAGGGCGATCGAGCAGCGTCAGGCCGGTTGGTGCACGCCAGCGCGACCACAGGCCGGCACTGCGCGACACCGCACTGCCTTGTGCGAAATCCGCAGTGGCGTCGGTGGTGCGCAGCAGGATCTGGGTGTATCGCAACTCGATATCGATTTCGTAGTCTTCACGATAGTGCTCGTAATCGAGCATGAGCGAGCCGCCATAACCGATGGCATTGAGTTTGCCGCGTTCGAGGAAATCGAGTTCGTAATTCGTCTTGCGGTCGAGAACGCGGCTGGCAACCGACACATCACTGGCGACCTGCCCGATCGAGAAATTGAGCATCGGCCGGAACTTGAGCTCGGCGGTGATCGGAAAATCCCAGCCGATTCCGCCAGTGGCCGAAAACGATGACCACTTCACTGGCAGGCTTCGGGACTCCACGCCATCACTGGCAACGAAGGTCGGGTCGTAGCGATTAAATGCCGCCGTGCCCTCGAGGTAGAGCGGGGTGTCTTTGCTGAGGGTGAACCCGCCGCCCAGCGTGGTGAGATTAAACGCGGGATTAGCGGTCTTGGTGTCGCTGATCGCGAGCGAGCCGGTGGTCACATCCGGGGTGAGCGAATACCCCATGAGCGAGAGCACACCGTGGACGCGCTTTTCGATCTGCTCACCGAGGAGGGTGAACTCCCGGTTGGTCTTGACCGGTGCATTTGAAAAAACGGACTGCGCCCGGGCTGAATGCGCGTGCACCGCGCATGCGGCGATACACCCGCTCAGCAGCGCTCTCCGGAGAACTCGGGTGGGCGCGCGACAATCCATCGTCAGAAGGGGATGTCGTCGTCCATGTCGCCGAGATCGGCTGGAGCGGTGGGCTTGCGGGCCGGCGCACTGCGCGCCGCGCCGCTCGACCCCGAGCCGCCGCCATAAGACTCGCGGCTGTAGCCACCCCCATCATCGCTGCTGCCGCCACCGCCGCCCATGCCCTCGCGCGAACCCAGCAACTGCATTTCGGTTGCGATCACTTCGGTGGTGTAGCGGTCCTGGCCTTCCTTGTCCTGCCATTTGCGGGTCTTGAGCCGACCCTCCACGTACACCGAGCGGCCCTTCTTGAGAAACTCCCCGGCGATCTCAGCCAGGCGGTCGTAGAAGACCACTGAATGCCATTCGGTTTCTTCCTTTTTTTCGCCCGAGCTCTTGTCTTTCCAGTTGCGGGTGGTGGCGATGCGCACATTGCAGATGGCGCTGCCATTGGGTGAATAGCGGGTTTCCGGATCCTTGCCCAGGTTGCCGACGATGATGACCTTGTTGACCGATGCCATGGAATATCTCCTGAAATCAACCGGACGCAGGCAAACCGGGCGGGCCGGCTGTGCCCCGGGTGAGGACCGAAATCGAGTTGCTAGCTTACCCCAGCGCCCGGCTTGATTCGGTCCGTCGAGTCAGACCGAAGGCCTAGCACTGACGGCTCAAAGGGCGCTTCAAACCCTCAGGACGTGACAGCTGCCCGCCGCCCTGCGGTGGCGGCTGGCCAGCGCCGCGCGCCTGCTGCCACGAAGAACCACACCAGCATGAAACCCGCGCACATGACGAAAACCGATGCCGCGCCGAATTGTGATGAGGCCCAGCCGCCCAACGCTCCCCCGGCAAACAGGCCGAGTGCCTGTGTGGTGTTGTAGACCCCAAGCGCCGTTCCTCGCGCATCGGCGGGCGCCAGACGCGACACCATCGAGGGAACCAGCGACTCGAGCACATTGAACGCAACAAAAAACACCAGCAACAATGCCGAAAAAAGCCACAGGCCCGCCGGTTGGGACGCATACCCGATCTGGACCACCAGCACCGCAGCCACGCAGATCAGGAAGACCCCGCGCACCCGCCCGCTGCGTTCACCCCAATTGAGGGTCGGCGTCATGAGTGCGAACGAAGCCAGGACCACCGGCAGGTAAATCTTCCAGTGATCGGCCAGGGGCATGTCGACCCGCTCGACCAGCCAGGCAGGCAACACGACAAACATCGCCATCTGAACCAGATGCAGGCAGAAGATGCCCAGATTCAGGCGCATGAGTTCCGAGTCACGCAAGACCGCGCGCAGTGTCGTGCGGGTCGGGGCGATGCCCTCGCGGTGTGTGTCCTTGGGCTTTGACTCCGAAGGCGGCACTGCCCACCACACCACCGCCATGCCCAGCAGCGCCAGGATGGCAGTCAGATGGAATATCCCCGACATGCCGATCAGCTCGTACAGGAATGGGCCCGCCACCAGCGACACCGCAAAGGTCAGGCCGATGGAGGCACCCACCAGGGCCATTGCCTTGGTGCGCTGGGAATCTCGGGTGTGATCGGCGATGCAGGCAGTGACTGCGGCCGAAATGGCACCCGTGCCCTGCAGGGCGCGGCCGATGATGGTCGCATTGAGATCGGTGGCCAGTGCGGCCACCAGACTGCCTGCTGCAAACAGAATCAAGCCCACCAGGATGACCGGCTTGCGCCCGAAACGATCGGAGGCCATGCCGAAGGGCAATTGCAGCAGGCCCTGGGTGAGGCTGTAGGCGCCCAGCACCAGGCCGACCTGCATCGCGCTGGCGCCGCCCGGCATCTGACGCGCATGGACTGCGAACACCGGAAGAATCAGAAAGAGGCCCAGCATCCGCAGGGCATAGAGGGAGGCCAGCGAGAGGCTGGCGCGCAGCTCGGTCGGCGTCATGCGGCCGGATGCCGGCGCGGCGGCAGGGGCAGTAACGTCAGACACAGGTCAGGGCTTGCGAACGGATCGTGGGCTATATTAACAGGCTGCCCCGGCCCGGTCTGACCGTGCCGCCCGTCTCCATTCGCCCTGCCCTGCCTGCTGCCTGCAAGGCCGGGACAAACAATGCCCAGCGAATCCACACGCAGCATCCGCATTCGCGGGGCTCGCACCCACAATCTGCGCAACATCAGCCTGGAGTTGCCGCGCGACAGGCTGGTGGTGATCACTGGCCTGTCGGGATCGGGCAAGTCATCGCTCGCCTTCGACACGCTCTATGCCGAGGGGCAGCGCCGCTACGTGGAGTCGCTGTCAGCCTATGCCCGGCAATTTCTGGAGTTGATGGAAAAGCCGGATGTCGACCTGATCGAGGGGCTGTCGCCGGCGATCGCAATCGAGCAGAAGGCGACGAGCCACAATCCACGCTCCACGGTGGGCACGGTGACCGAAATTCACGACTACCTGCGGCTGCTGTTCGCACGGGTGGGCACGCCCTATTGCCCCAACCATACGCAGCAGATGCTGGCCGCGCACAGCGTCTCGCAGATGGTCGATGCCACGCTGGCGCTGCCCTCGGACACGCGGCTGATGATCCTTGCGCCGGTGGTCGCCGATCGAAAGGGCGAGCATGTCGATCTGTTCGAGGACCTGCGGGCGCAGGGCTTCGTGCGGATACGGGTTCGAACCGAAGGCAAGAGCGACGCGAAGGTCTATAGCCTGGACGATGCACCCAAACTGGCCAAGGGCTCGCGCCACTCGATCGACGTGGTCATCGACCGGATCAAGGTGTCGGCTGGTGTCGGACAGCGCCTGGCCGAATCCTTCGAAACCGCATTGCGCATCGCGCAGGGGCGCGTGCTGGTGGCAGGGATCGATGACGGGCGCGAGATGCTGTTTTCGAACCGCTATGCCTGCCCGCATTGCAGCCACGCACTGGCTGAACTCGAGCCGCGCCTGTTCTCCTTCAACAATCCGATGGGTGCCTGCGCCGCGTGCGATGGGCTCGGCACGCAGCAGTTCTTCGACCCGCAGCGGGTCGTGCACTTTCCGAACCTGGGGCTGGCTGCTGGGGCGATCCGCGGCTGGGACCGGCGCAATGCCTTCTATTTTCAGATGCTGCAGAGCCTGGCGGCGTTCTATGGATTTGATGTCGACACGCCCTTCGAAGACCTGCCTGCATCCATCCGCACGATGATCCTGGAGGGCTCGGGCGGCCAGCGCATTCCCTTCGTGCACATCGATGAGTCCGGCAAGGCCGTGACGCAACAGCAGCCCTTCGAGGGCGTCTTGCCGAACCTCGAGCGTCGTTACCGTGAGACCGACTCGGCTCAGGTGCGCGAAGAACTCGGCCGCTATCTGAATACCCGTGCCTGCCCGGACTGCGAAGGCACCCGACTGCGTGCCGAAGCGCGCAATGTGCGAGTCGGCCCCACTGGCGCCGACCAGCCGATCTGGACGGTCTCGGGATGGACGCTCGGCCAGGC
>CAIXXI010000078.1 GCA_903923345.1 uncultured Burkholderiales bacterium
CTGCAGGTGGTGCGCCAGAACCTGTTTTTTTCTGTCGCCTACAACCTGCTGAGCATTCCGTTGGCGCTGGCCGGGGCACTGCCGCCCTGGCTGGCTGGGGTCGGCATGGCGGCCAGCTCGCTGGTGGTGGTGCTCAATGCGATGCGCGTGGCGCCCTCATCGACCGCCAGACCGACCCCTTAGATCGCCCCCTTAGACCGACCGACCTGTAATATCCCTATTCTAATTATGGATATACTGTACCTGCTGGTTCCCCTCTCAGTGCTGATCGTGATGGCGGTCATCGGGGTGCTGGCCTGGTCGATTTTCGGTGGGCAGTTTGACGACCTGGAACGTCAGGGCGAGCGGATTCTTCAAGACGAGAACCCGATCGACCTGGACAGTCAAAACAACCGGAACTGATCAAGGTCAAGCCAGCAGCAGCGTTGGCCGTCAACAATCCCTGAATCAGAAAAGAACAGGGTGGATCACGTGAACACCTCAGCCCGCTTCGGACAGCAGATCTACAACGACACCGTCGTGCGCCAGTTCGCCATCATGACCGTCGTCTGGGGCGTGGTCGGCATGCTGGTGGGGGTGCTGATTGCAGCCCAACTGGCCTTTCCGGCACTGAATTTCGATCTGCCCTGGTTGTCGTTCGGCCGACTGCGCCCGCTGCACACCAATGCGGTGATTTTTGCATTCGGTGGCTGCGCCCTGTTTGCGACCAGCTATTACGCAGTACAGCGCACCTGTCAGACCCGACTGTTCGCCGGACCTCTGGCCGCCTTCACCTTCTGGGGCTGGCAGGCTGTGATCGTGGCCGCAGCGATTTCCCTGCCGCTGGGCTACACCCAGGGCAAGGAGTACGCCGAACTCGAATGGCCGATCGACATCCTGATCACCCTGGTCTGGGTGTCGTATGCGATCGTTTTTTTCGGCACGATCATGCAGCGCAAGGTTCGGCACATCTATGTGGCCAACTGGTTTTTCGGCGCTTTCATTCTCACGGTGGCCATGCTGCATGTGGTCAACAGCATGGCGATCCCGGCTGGCCCGATGAAGTCCTACTCGGTCTATGCCGGCGTTCAGGACGCGATGGTTCAGTGGTGGTACGGCCACAATGCAGTCGGCTTTTTCCTGACCGCAGGCTTTCTCGGCATGATGTATTACTTCGTGCCCAAGCAGGCGAATCGACCGGTCTATTCGTATCGCCTCTCGATCGTCCACTTCTGGGCGATCATCTTCACCTACATGTGGGCAGGCCCCCACCACCTTCACTACACCGCCCTGCCCGACTGGGCGCAATCACTGGGCATGATCTTCTCGCTGATCCTGCTCGCGCCGTCCTGGGGCGGCATGATCAACGGCATCATGACCCTGTCGGGTGCCTGGCACAAACTGCGCGATGACCCGATCCTGCGCTTCATGATCGTGGCGCTGTCCTTCTACGGCATGTCGACCTTCGAAGGTCCGATGATGGCCATCAAGACGGTCAATGCGCTCTCGCACTACACCGACTGGACCATCGGCCATGTGCACTCGGGCGCACTGGGCTGGGTCGGATTCATCTCGATGGGCAGCCTCTATTACCTGATCCCGCGCCTGTTCGGTCGCCCGCAGATGCACAGCATCAAGGCCATCGAGGTCCACTTCTGGATCGCGACCATCGGCATCGTGCTGTACACGGTTTCGATGTGGATCAGCGGCGTGACGCAGGGCCTGATGTGGCGCTCGGTCGAGGCCGACGGCACGCTCACCTATTCCTTCGTGGAATCGGTGAAGGCGAGCTACCCGTACTACTACATCCGCCTGCTCGGAGGCCTGATGTACTTCACCGGCATGGCGATCATGGCCTGGAATGTGGCCATGACCGCACTCGGCTCAAAGCCATCTGATGTGCCGGTGTTGCCGGCCGCCGCCCACGCCTGACCCGATCCGGAGACGCACATGGCCCGCGGACACGAGAGAATCGAAACCAGCCCGATCCTGCTGATCGTGCTCACACTGCTCACCGTCGCCATTGGCGGGTTGGTCGAGATCGTTCCACTGTACTTTCAGAAATCGACCACTGAACCGGTGCAAGGCCTCAAGCCCTACAACGCACTCCAACTCGCCGGCCGTGACGTCTATCTGCGCGAAGGCTGCTACAACTGCCACTCACAGATGATCCGGCCGATGCGGGCCGAGACACTGCGTTACGGGCCGTATTCGGTGGCCGGTGAATCGGTCTGGGATCACCCGTTCCAGTGGGGCAGCAAGCGCACCGGCCCAGATCTCGCCCGCGTGGGTGGGCGCTACAACGATGAATGGCATCGGGTGCACCTGTACAACCCGCGCGATCTCGTGCCTGAATCGAACATGCCCGCTTATCCGTGGCTGGAGAAGGCTGCAGTCAGCGGTGCGACGATCCAGGCGAACATGCGCGCGCTGTCCAAAGTCGGCGTGCCCTATACCGAAGACGACATCGCCAAGGCGCCCGAGATGGTCAAGGGCAAGAACGAGTCCGAAGCCCTGATCGCGTATCTGCAGGGCCTGGGCACCGCGCTCAAGTGAGGCGACGCACATGGACATGAATCTGCTGCGCGGTCTGATCACGGCCCTGTCCCTGGGCTGTTTCGTGGTGATCGTGATCTGGGCCTATGCGCCCCGCAACAAGGCGCGCTTCGACGAAGACGCGCAACTGCCGTTCAAGGACTGAGGACTGCGCCATGCCCGATTTCACCAGCGGCTTCTGGTCACCCTACATCGCGATCGCCACGATCCTGGCGATCCTCTTTTGCCTGATCCTCCTGTTCATCAACAGCAAGCGCCCGCCGTCCACCGGCGATAACACCACTGGCCATGTCTGGGATGGCGACCTGCGCGAGATGAACAACCCACTGCCGCGCTGGTGGGTTGGCTTATTCCTGATCACCATCGTCTTCAGCATCGTCTACCTGTTCATGTACCCCGGGCTCGGTGCCAATGCCGGCAGCCTGGGCTGGAGTTCGGCCGCCCAGCATGATGCCGAGGCGAGCGCCCTGACCACCCGGATCGCACCGATCTATCAGCAGTTCCAGTCCAAGCCGGTGGCATCACTGACCCGCGACCCTCAGGCGCACGCCATCGGGGAGCGCCTGTTCCTGAACAACTGCGCGCAATGTCACGGCTCGGACGGCCGGGGTGCAAAGGGTTTTCCGAACCTCACCGACGCAGACTGGCTCTATGGCGGTGCGCCTGAACAGATCGTGCAGACAATCACCAAGGGCCGTCACGGCATCATGCCGCCGATGACTGCCGCGGTGGGCTCGGCTCAGGAGGTCGAGCAGGTCGCGCAGTACGTGCTGTCGCTCTCGGGCGGCTCAAGCGATCCGGTCAAGGCGGAACTGGGCAAGGCGAAGTTCACCAGCTGCGCGGCCTGCCATGGCCCGGGCGGCCAGGGCAATCAGGCACTCGGTGCGCCCAACCTGACCGATCGGGTCTGGCTGCACGGCGGTGGCCTGCAGAACGTGATCGCAATGATCAACAACGGCAAGGACAACCAGATGCCGCACTTTGAAGGCAAGCTCACCGATGGCCAGATCCATGTGCTGGCAGCCTATGTGCTCGGACTCTCACAAGGCCAGGGCGCGCCGCAGCGCTGAGCGCGGCCTGGCCTGACACACAGCCCGACCATGGCGGATTCGCGCAAGGTCATCCCGATCGAAGTCGCCGCTGACGACGGCGGCTTCTTCTCGCTGTACGAGTCGCATCAGAAAATCTATCCGCGCACGGTCAAGGGCCGATTCGCCACCCTGCGCTGGCTGGCGGTCCTGTTCACCCAACTGCTCTTTTACGGGCTGCCCTGGCTGAGCTGGAACGGTCGTCAGGCGGTCCTGTTCGATCTGGGCGCACGCAAGTTCTATCTGTTCGGCCTGGTCCTGTGGCCGCAGGACTTCATCTACCTGGCCGCGCTGCTGGTGATCGCGGCACTCTCACTGTTCTTCTTCACCGCTGTGGCGGGCCGGCTGTGGTGCGGCTACACCTGCCCGCAAACGGTCTACACCGAGATCTTCATGTGGGTGGAGCGCCGTATCGAGGGTGATCGCGCCGCGCAGATGAAGCTCGATGCCGCACCCTGGTCAGCTGCCAAGATCGGCCGAAAAGCCGCCAAACACAGCGTCTGGGTGCTGATCGGCTTGTTCACCGGATTCACCTTCGTCGGCTATTTCACGCCGATTCGGGAACTCGCAGGGCAGATTCTGACGCTGCAACTGAGCGGCTGGGGCCTGTTCTGGTGGCTGTTCTACAGCTTTGCCACCTGGGGCAATGCCGGCTTCATGCGCGAGCAGGTCTGCAAGTACATGTGCCCCTATGCGCGCTTTCAGGGCGCGATGTTCGACAAAGACACCCTGATCGTCACCTATGACGCCCGACGCGGTGAGCCGCGTGGCTCGCGCGGGCGCAAGGTGGTTCCCTCGCAGGTGGGGCTGGGCAGTTGCATTGACTGCGGATTGTGTGTGGATGTCTGCCCGACCGGCATCGATATCCGCAAGGGCCAGCAGTACGAATGCATCGGTTGCGCAGCCTGCATCGACGTCTGCGACACGGTCATGGACAAGATGAACTATCCGCGCGGGCTGGTGCGCTACTCCACCGATCGCGCGATCAGCGAACCCGAGCAGGCGGGCAGTGCCCTGAGCCATGTGCTGCGACCGCGCACGATCATCTATGGTGGGTTGCTGCTCGGTCTGATCTTCGTGCTGCTGGGTTCGCTGACAGTGCGCAATCCGCTGAAGGTCGATGTGATCCGGGATCGCAACGCGCTGGCCCGCATCGTCGAGGCAGGCGACATCGAGAACACCTATCGGCTGCACTTCATGAACTCGACCGAGCACCCGCTCACGCTGCGTGTCGAGGTCGAGGGCATCGACGGCATCCGGATTTCCGGTCCATCGAGTTATGAAGTCGAGCCGGCCTCCAATCGCGCGGTGCCGGTCAATGTCCGCATCGGGCCCGATGCCAGCCGGCCGGGATCGCACCCGATCCGATTCGTCGTCCGCCCCGAAGGCGCGCAAGCCTCAGCTCATGGCGTGAAGCGCCACGACGAACCCTCGACCTTCATCGTGCCGCGCTGACCCTTCATAAGCGAGCTTCAGATCATGCCCAGCCATCCAATCGACCCAGGCCCTGCACCCCGTCCGGCCTGGCGCGAGCCCTATTTCTGGATGGTCTGGGGCATCCCCGGTCTGACCATCGTCGCCGGCCTGCTGACCTGGTGGATCGCGGCGCAGCGCCTGGACAGCGACGTGTCGCGCGACTACTCGGCGCAGGGGCTGGCGGTCAACCGGGTGCTCGAGCGCGAGCAACGCGCCCGCGAACTCGGAATTGGCGCGACGGTGTCGGTGTCGGACCAGGGACAGTTCAGCGTGCGCCTGCAAACCAGCAGCCCACGCCCTGATGCGCTCATGCTCTTACTGACCCATCCAGTGCGCGCTGAATTGGATCGGCGTCTCCCCCTGGCGATTCAGCCCGATGGCAGCTACGCTGAAACAGCACCGACGGTGGCCCAAGCATTGCCCGACCCGACCCATCGTTGGGCCGTCGCGATCGAGTCGCAGGCCTGGCGCCTGGCCGCCAAGCGCCTGTCCCTCAAGGCGGGCGAGCAGGTGGTGCTTCCAGCCGAAAAGGATGCTTCGTGAACACGCACGCCCGCGCCCGCAGGAGGATGTGAGATGCCCCAATCGCTTCGGGAATGGATCATCGTGTTGTGGCCGGCATTCATGGCCGCCTGCGTGCTGGAGACCCTGGTTTTTGCAGGCTTCGATCCACACGACATCCACTTTTTTGGGATGAGTTTCGAGACCGATCGCGACACCGTCTATTCGGTGGCGTTTTTCGCCTTCTGGGCCGTGACCACCCTCAGTGGGCTGCTGATCTGGATCCTGGCGCAGCCGGCACCCCCATCGCAGCGTGACCCGGCATCGCCCGATGAAGCCGGCAGCGAGCGCGCGCAGTCGTGATCGACTGATGCAGCCGCGACCCAAGCAGCGATGAGCCTGCTGGCCCTGATCGGCACGGGTTCGGCGCTCGGCCTGTTCGGCGGGCTGCACTGCGTCGCGATGTGCACGGCCCCCCAACGGGTGGCCGTCCATGGCTTCAAGCCGGATCATGCGCAGGTTATCCCAGTACACCCGATTGCCGTCCCCTCTCACATCGCGGCTCAGTCGAAGCCGCTGGCCCGAGAGCTGGCCTTCCATGCCGCGAGAATCTGCGGCTATGCGCTGCTCGGTGCTGCGGTGGCGAGCGGATCGGCCCTATTGCGTGTGGGTGCCGAAGGCCTGCCCTGGATGCGACCGGCCTGGTCGCTGCTCAATGCCGCGCTGCTGGTGATGGGCCTGGCACTGCTGCTGCTCGGTCGTCAGCCTGCATGGGTGGATCAGATGGGTCAGCGGATCTGGCAGGCCACCGGATCCGGCCAGGGCGTGTCGCGGGCAGGACGCCCGCTGGCCGCGGGTCTGTTGTGGGCCTTGCTGCCATGCGGGCTGCTGTATTCCGCGCTGGCGATTGCGGCCCTGGCCAGCGATCCGCTGCGCGGTGGTCTGGTGATGGCCGCATTCGGTGCCGGCACTGCGGCCCATCTGCTCGGCGCGCAGGCGCTCCTCAGGGCACTTGAGCGACGCGGTCAGGCCCATGCAGAAGGCCTGCAGACGCTCGGTGTGCGCCTGGGCGGCGCGGTGCTCGCCGCGATGGCCACTGCCGCACTGGTGGCGCTGGCACTCGGCCAGCCTCACCCGTTTTGCAGCTGACCGGGCCTCAGGCCCTCGCCTGCAGCGCAGCCACGGCCGGCAGTTCGCGGCCTTCGAGGAATTCCAGGAACGCCCCACCGCCGGTCGAGATGTAGTCGATCCGATCTGTCACACCGAACTTGGAAATCGCCGCCAGCGTGTCACCCCCGCCGGCAATCGAGAAGCCGCCAGAGTCTGCGATCGCCTGGGCGACTGCCCGGGTGCCGCCTGCGAAGGCCTCGAATTCGAAGACACCCACCGGGCCGTTCCAAACGATTGTGCCGGCGGCCTTGAGGATGTCTGCCAGGCGCTGAGCAGTCTGCGGACCGATGTCCAGGATCAGGTCATCGGCCTGGACCGCGCTGGCTGCCTTGACCTCGGCCGCTGCTGTGGCCGAAAACGCCTTGGCAGTGACGACATCAACCGGAATGGGCACCTCGGCGCCCCGTTGCTTCATCAGCTTGATGATCGAACGGGCCTGATCGACAAGGTCATGTTCGGCGAGCGACTTGCCGATCGGCAGGCCTTCGGCCGCCATGAAGGTGTTGGCAATCCCGCCGCCCACGATGAGCTGATCCACCTTGCCGGCGAGCGACTCCAGGATCGTGAGCTTGGTCGAGACCTTGGAGCCCGCCACGATCGCCACCAGCGGGCGGCGCGGCGCGCCCAGAGCACGGCCGAGCGCGTCGAGTTCAGCTGCCATCAACGGGCCTGCGCAGGCCACCGGTGCAAACCGTGCGATACCGTGCGTGGTGGCTTCGGCGCGGTGCGCGGTGCCGAAGGCATCGTTGACATAGACGTCGCACAGCTGTGCCATGCGCTTTGCCAGCGTTTCGTCGTCCTTTTTCTCGCCGGTGTTGATGCGGCAGTTCTCAAGCAGGACGACTTCGCCTGCGGCCACTGAAGGCGGCGATGCGACCCAGTCGCGGGCGAGCCTCACCTCACGCCCCAGCAGTTGCGACAGCCGCTCACCGACCGGCTTGAGCGATGAAGCCTCATCAAAGACGCCTTCCGTGGGACGCCCCAGATGCGAGGTCACCATGACGGCTGCACCCGCCTTCAGGCAATGCTCGATGGCGGGGATGGACGCGCGGATGCGGGTGTCGTCGGTGATCGCGCCGTGATCATCCTGCGGCACGTTCAGGTCGGCGCGGATGAACACGCGCTTGCCGCTCAGGTCAATATCCTCGAGTCGCTTGAAGGCTTTCATGTCGGTGCCTGCGAAAAAAATCGAATTCTACCGGGGGCGTGACCCCGGGATTAACATGGCTGGCATGCTCAAAGCCCAGAAGGGTGCGACAACCGTCCCGAGTCCATGAACAAGCGAAGAATCCTGCTGCTTCTCGCCACCCACAGCGCTTTTGCTGCAACAGGCTTTGCGGCTGGCATCTATGCGCTTCCCATCTTGATTGCGCCTGCGGCCCCCTCCGCTGAGGAGTTGAAGGCAGCAACATCAGAAGTTCAGTTCACAGGCACGTTCAAGCGAGACTTGAAAGACAGTGACGCATTGCATTGGGGTGAAGGTGTCGTGTCCATTGCCCCAAAGTCCATCTCGCTGGCCGGAAGGCTCGCCCCAGGCCCGGACTACAAGCTCTACCTTTCGCCTGAGTTCGTCGAGACCGAGGCAGACTTCAATCGCCTCAAGAGCCGCATGGTGCGAGTCGGCGACGTGAAGACCTTTGAAAACTTCGTGGTGCCCATTCCTGCTGGCATCGACGCTGCCAAGTACACAGCGGTGATCGTCTGGTGCGAGACGTTTGCTCAGTTCATCACGGCAGCACAGTACAGGTAGGGCAGGTTGTGTCAGGTAACGACACTGACCCGCATTTGGCCGGTCTACGGGTTGTTCAGGAAGGACTCACTAAACATCATCGCGTACAGGGGGGAAGCGAAGCGCTGAAAACAAGCGCCCCGCTTGGACCGCCTTGCGTTCGATATCGGCGGCTGACGGTATCCAGCCTTTTTGCTCCAGAAACAGCAGATAAGCTCTGGTACTGACTTTGCGACAGGTGTCAGGCAATACGAAAGCGGCTCGTGCGATCTTGTGATCTTCAAAAAGAAACACACCGATCTTCGGGGGCTGAGCCAAGACAAATCGACTCATCGCTTCTTGAATCGCCAGCTCACCCAGGTTGGATTTACTCGGCGCCACAGGACTTTTTTTCAGCGCGTTTTGGTAGCGGACGTAAATTTCCGTGGGAAGAACAGGCACACCTTCGCTTTCGACCCAATGCGCCAATTGCTCGCTACTCGGGGTTTGAATTCGAGTGATCTCATGCAGAACCATATCGACCAATGCGACAGACCAGCCTGGTTTAAACAGCAGGTCAAGCGATTCCGCGTAGGCAAGCGTGATCAGTGGCCCGGCATCAGGTATCAGAACAACGTCGTCGACTGTCGGCTCCGACATGCCCGGCTAGACTGGCAAAGCCTTCAAGATGTTCACCATGTCCTTGGTCTGGTCCTCCGAGATCCGCGGCATGGGTAAGTGCGCTTGTGCCATCAGCAAAAAGAGATCTTCCTCACTGTCGATGCCGAGCTGCTCACGAGCATCAATGTCATTCAAGCGGCCGAGCGAAAAGTCCAGAAGGGTTTTGAAGTTTTGATTGCCTGCTTTCTCGGCAGCTTCAAATGTCTCCACCAAGTGGCGAAGTTCCGCGTTGAACAAGGCATTGACGGACGTATCGGATTTCGCGGCGATGACCTTGGCTCTTTTGAGAAGGTCCTTGTCCAGAGAACCGGTGAAATTGACGTTGCCGGGCATCGGATGTTTCCTCAAATTTCAACACACAATTAAGTGTAATACATAATTACGTGTTCTTCCTCTTCAATGATCACCCTGCGAACTCCACCGTCAAAGTCGAAGAAGATTTTGATGAGACCACTCTTGGTCCCCGTTGGCTGGATTCCCGGTCCCGATTGAAGGAATCACGTCGTTTGCGGCTTGGATATTCTCGATGTTCTGGACGTTCACACCAGACGTCACCGCGCACGATCCTGTCCAATTCGCGTACGATCTGTGTCTGTTAATTGACGATTCAGGCGGGCCACCGCCTGCCAACACGCCTCATGCCATCCAGCCAGGAAACCAATACCCCGCCGCCGATGCCTGATTTCGACCCGAGACCGTTCTCGGGCAGTCCACCCAGCACCGCACAGTCGCGCGCCCGCGCAATCGAGGCGCTCAGCGGGGACGAAAGCCTGCTGCAGATGCTGGCCCCCCAGTTCAGGGAATCGGCAGCCAACCAGGTTGAATCGCTGAAGCAGGCACTGGCCAGCGCGGACGCACCGGAGGTCCGGCATTGGTCGCACACCCTGAAAGGGACGCTGGTCACGGTTGGGGCCAAGGAAAGCGCAGCGCTGGCGGCTGCCATCGAGCGCACCGCCCGGGAGGGCATTCTGGATGGCGTTCAAGTCCCGTTCAAGCGGCTTTGCGCCGAAGTCCCGGTACTGATCGAACAACTCACAGCGAACAGTTAAGCGCCAGCCCTCCGACGCACCCCGACGCCACAGGGCATCGGGGTTTCAGACAGACGAATTACTTCGCCGCCATCAGTGCAACCGTGGTGTCGAGCATGCGGTTCGAGAAACCCCACTCGTTGTCGTACCAGCTCGAGACCTTCACCAGCCGGCCCGAGACCTTGGTGAGCGTGGCATCGAAGGTCGATGAATGCGCATCATGGTTGAAGTCGCTGGAAACCAGCGGCGCGGTGTTGTAGGCCAGCACGCCTTTGAGGTCGCCCGACGCTGCGGCCTTCATGATCTCGTTGACTTCATCGACCGTGGTGTCGCGCGCGGCAATGAATGAAAGGTCGACGATCGACACATTGATCGTCGGCACGCGGATCGCATAGCCGTCGAGCTTGCCGTCGAGTTCGGGCAGCACCAGGCCCACGGCGGCCGCCGCACCGGTCTTGGTCGGGATCATGTTGTGGCCCGCTGCACGGGCACGGCGCAGGTCTTCGTGATAGACGTCGGTCAGCACCTGGTCATTGGTGAAGGCATGCACGGTGGTCATCAGGCCCGAGACCAGGCCGATCTTGTCATGCAGCGGCTTGACCAGCGGGGCCAGGCAGTTGGTGGTGCACGAGGCGTTGGAGATCACGGTGTCGGTGGACTTGAGCACGCCGTGATTGACGCCGTAGACGACGGTGGCATCGACATCCTTGCCGCCAGGCGCCGAGATGATGACCTTCTTTGCGCCGCCCTTGAGGTGCGCAGATGCCTTTTCCTTGGTGGTGAAAAAGCCGGTGCACTCCAGCACCACATCGACACCGAGTTCGCCCCAGGGCAACTGCGAAGGATCGCGGTTGGCCAGCACCTTGATGCGGTCGCCATTGACGACCATTGCATCGCCATCGACGCTCACCGTGCCATTGAACTTGCCATGCGCGGTGTCGTATTGGGTCAGGTGGGCATTGGTTTTCGGATCGCCGAGGTCATTGATGGCGACGATCTGAATGTCGTGCTTCTTGCCGCCCTCGTAGTGGGCACGCAGGATGTTGCGACCGATCCGGCCGTATCCGTTGATGGCAACGCGCAAGGTCATGCTGAACTCCTCAGGTTGAAAGTCGTGCCAGCACGGCGCGCACAGTTTGCGCGACGTTGTCTGGCGTGAATCCGTACTGCTTGAATAACTCGGGTGCGGGGGCAGACTCGCCGTATCGGTCGATGCCAACGACGGCATCACAGCGGTACTTCCACCAGAAATCGGTGACGCCGGCTTCCACCGCAATGCGCGGCAGACCATCCGGCAGCACGCGGCGTTTGTAGTCGACAGGCTGTCGATCAAAGAGCGTGCTGCACGGCATCGACACGATGCGCACCTCGATGCCGTCCTGGGCGAGCAACTCGCGTGCAGCCAGTGCCAGGCCCAGCTCGGAGCCGGTGGCGATGATCGCGCAGCGTGGCGCAGGGGCGTCGCGCAGCACATAGGCGCCATGGCGGATCGCCTCGATCTGCGCATCAGAGCGGGTCACGAAGGGCACGGCCTGACGAGACAGCAGCAGCGCCGAAGGGCCGTCATCACGCTCGATCGACAAGCCCCAGGCCAACGTGGTCTCGATCGGATCGGCTGGACGCCAGACATCCAGCCCGGGCATCAGGCGCAGGCTCGAGGCCTGCTCGATCGCCTGGTGCGTGGGGCCATCCTCGCCCAGGCCGATCGAATCATGGGTGAAGACGAAGATCACCCGCTGATTCATCAGCGCTGCCATCCGCAGGGCGTTGCGGCTGTAATCGCTGAAGGTCAGGAAGGTGCCGCCATACGGAATGTGGCCGCCGTGCAGGGCGATGCCATTCATGAGCGCGCTCATGCCGAATTCGCGCACGCCGTAGTTCAGGTGACGGCCGGGTTGGATCGGCTGCCCGTGAGGTCCGACAAAGCCGCGAAAGGCACCCGCGCCCGGCCATTCGGTGAGGTTGGAACCGGTGAGGTCGGCCGAACCCCCGAGCAACTCCGGCAGTGCCGGGCCCAGCTGACTGAGTGCGTTTTGCGACGCCTTGCGGGTGGCGATGGTTTCACCCGCCTCGAGCGCTGCGCCCACTGCGCGCTCCAGTGTGAATTCCCAGGTCGCCGGCAGCACCCCGCGCATTCGCCGCTCGAATTCGGCCGCCTCAACGGGGTACTTTGAGCAATAGGTGCTGAATCGATCGTCCCACTCGGCCTGGCGCTGCGCGCCTGCGCCGGTCGCATCCCAGGCGGCATACAGCTCCG
This sequence comes from uncultured Burkholderiales bacterium, assembly GCA_903923345.1. Lineage (GTDB taxonomy): Bacteria > Pseudomonadota > Gammaproteobacteria > Burkholderiales > Burkholderiaceae_E > UBA4615. The sequence continues at coordinate 12,445 of CAIXXI010000078.1, forward strand.
CAGGCACCTCGAAAGGCGCATGGGGCCAGCCCATGGCGCGGCGAGCACCGGCAATTTCCGACTCGCCCAGTGCCTCGCCGTGACTCTTTGCGGTGCCCGCCCGCGTCGGCGCGAAGCGGCCGATCTGTGTGCGGCACTGAATGAGCGTGGGCGCGAAACGGCGACCCTGTGCGGATTCCCGGCCCTCGATACCCCAGCGACGCGCCAGCGCCAGCGCCGCATCGACCGCCTCGACATCATGGCCGTCGATGTCAGCAATCACATTCCAGCCATAGGCTTCGAAGCGGCGCGGGGTGTCATCGCCGAACCAGGGCTGAACCGGGCCATCGATGGAGATGCCGTTGTCGTCATAAAGCACCACCAGCCGGGACAGACCCCAGACACCCGCCAGCGAGCAGGCCTCATGCGACAGGCCTTCCATGAGGCAGCCGTCACCGGCAAACACCCAGGTGAAGTGATCGACAATCGACAGGCCATCGCGATTGAACTCGGCAGCGAGCAGGCGTTCGGACAGGGCCATGCCGACCGCATTGGCCAGCCCCTGACCGAGCGGCCCGGTGGTGGTCTCGACGCCCGGTGTGATGCCGACCTCGGGATGCCCGGGTGTTTTCGAGTGCAGTTGCCGGAAGTTGCGCAGATCGTCGATGGACAGGTCGTATCCGGTCAGATGCAGCAGCGCATAGAGCAGCATCGAGCCGTGGCCGTTGGACAACACGAAGCGGTCGCGATCGAACCAGCCGGGCTGCGCCGGGTTGTGCTTGAGGTGTCGGGCCCACAGCGCGACTGCAATGTCGGCCATGCCCATCGGCATGCCCGGATGCCCCGAACCCGCACGCTCCACTGCATCCATGGCCAGCACCCGGATGGCGTCAGCCATGCGCGCCGACTCGCTGGGGTGCAAGGCGGCAGCGGCCTGGGAAGCCGCCCCGGACGGGGCGTTGGAAGGGGTCTGCATCAGGTGAGGTGCCCGCATGCTGCGGTGCTGGATAACCGGTCGATTCTAGCAAAGCCCCCCAGTGAAGCGGTGCTCGATACACTCGCAAACATGTCCGAAATCACACCTGTTCGACTCTTTCACCCCGGCCCGATGACCGGCGGGGATGTCTTGCAACTCGATCCGCAGACCAGCCACCATGCCGTGCGGGTGCTGCGACTCGACCCTGGCACACGCCTCGAACTGTTCAACGGAGACGGTCTGCGCCATGAAGCACGGCTGCTCGACGGCGATCCAAAAGGCGCATCGGTGCAGGTGCTCGGATCGCGCGATGCCGGCACGGAAAGCCCCTTGTCGATCCGGCTGGCGCAAGCACTGCCCAGTGGCGACAAGATGGATTGGGTGATCGAAAAAGCGGTGGAACTCGGTGTCATTGCCATCCAGCCACTGTTTTCGGCGAGGTCTTTGCTGCGCCTGGATGCAGCGCGGGCGGCCAAGCGACTGGCCCACTGGCAGCGCATCGTCGTGGCGGCGAGCATGCAAAGCGGGCGCGACCGGCTGGCTCAGGTGCTCGAGCCGCGTGACTTCAATGGCTGGCTGGCTGATTCAGGCGATGGTCGATCCGATGACGACCGCATACAGCGTCTGGTGCTCTCACCCCATGAGGGCAAGCGTCTGGATTCGCTCGATGCGGGACACCGCGAGGTGTGGCTGCTGGTCGGCCCGGAGGGCGGATTCGATGCGACCGAGCTGGCGGCTGCAAAGGCGCACGGATGGTCCGCGCTGCAACTTGGGCCCCGAGTCTTGCGCACCGAAACCGCGGGCCTGGCGGCCATCGCGGCACTGCAGGCCCGATGGGGCGATCTGGCCTGATCACAGCAGGTCTGAGCCGCGCAGCTCCAATGAATGCGTTCCCTGACCGCCCTTTCGCCTGCCCGGGCTCTGAGTTAGGCTGCACGACTTTCAACCTTGACTGGAACTGACATGGCACTTCTGGACGGACTTCTGGGCGCACTCACCGGCGCAATGGGTGCACGCGGCCCGCAGGCAGCCAATCCGATGATGGACATCCTGCTGCAGATGCTGGCCGGGGGCCGGGGTCCTGGCGGTGGCGGGATGGGGGGTGGCCTCGGTGGAGGTCTGGGGGGTGGTCTCGGTGGAGGTCTGGGCGGCGGCCAGCGCGCTGGCCAGGGCAATCCGCTCCAGGACATTCTCAGCCAGCTTGGCGGCCGGGCAGGCGGTCAGGCCGGCGGTGGCGCTGCACCCCAGATGGGTGGCCTTGGCGACCTGATCCAGGCCTTCCAGCGCAATGGCATGGGCGAGAAGATGGACTCCTGGATCGGCACTGGCCAGAACCAGCCGATCAGCATCAGCGAAATCGAAAAGGCCATGGGCATCGACAGCATCGGCGCGATTGCAAAACAGGCGGGTGTTCAGCCGCAGGAAGCCGCATCCGGCATGGCAGCGGTGCTGCCCGAGCTGATCAATCGGCTGACACCGCAGGGCCAGGTGCCGCAAGGCGGCGTGGGCGATATCAACTCGATCCTCGAGATGCTGCGCCGACAGTCCTGAGCGTTAGGCAGCCATCGAATGAAAGACCCGCAGCGCGATGCTGCGGGCGGCAAAATCGGCTGCGGCATCCTCGAAGACTTCGAGCAGGGCTGCCTGCTCGTCCGGCCCAAATCCTCGGGTCCCGGGCAGGTTTTCGATCACGATGACCAGGCCAGCCTGCGCTGCGCCCGGAGTCGGTTCCAGATCGGTCACGCAGTCATACAGCGCATCCAGGTTGGCCCCGAAATGCGCTGGCAAGTGCAGGCCCTTGGCCAGCGCAGACATCACCCCCGACTTGCTGCGGGCCTTGCGGCAATCCGCATGCAGCCAGCGCTGTCCGTGGGCCAGGCACTGGTCCCGCAAGTCCTCGACTCGCAGATCGCCGAGCGGCAGGACCGCGGCCTCGGGCAGTCGCTTCCAGTCGATGGGCATCGCTTTACTCCCGGATCTGGCGAAATGAGCGGTAGTGATCCTCGGTGTACCAGAACTGAGCTGAAGCGCTGGCTGGATCGCCACCTGCAATGATCCGGCGTGCGCCGCGACTGCGGGTTCCGGGCGTTTTGACGGTGTATTCAGTGTAGAAACCCCGCGCTTGTCTGGGTAAATGCTGTTCGCGGTTGCCAAAAACGGTTCCGTCTTTGGCATAGGGAAACGGCCCACCTGCGCGGATCAACTCGAGCGTGCGAACGGCCTGTGCCGGCAATTCCGACACGCTGATCGACTCCGGCTGCGAGACACTGCCTGCGTCGCGTGCGACCGAAACCTGCGGGCAGGCCGCGCACCAGGCCAGCATCCACAGCAGGAAGACCTGCTGAATTGGAAAGAACCGATGAATTGCGCGGGTGACGATGTGCATCGCCCGGATGCTAAACCAGCTCGGCGGTCTCCGCGCGCGTGACGGTGTCGCCCGCCGATTCGGTGGCCACGCGATGGATCGCCCGCTCCATGCTGATGCCCTCTGCCGAGCGGGTGATTTCACCGTTGCGCAGTCGCTCAAGCAGTTCGGCCGATTCAAAGGTGAGGCTCTCGTCCGGATAACGACTGAGGATGAAGAGCTTGCGGGCTGGGCTGATCCAGGCCAGTTTCAGCGTCCTCACGCCCGAGGCGTCGTGCAGGTCGAGAAGCTGTCCGCGTTGCAGATCAGCCATCAGCCTGTCGGACTCGGACACGACAGGCGGTACCGCTGGCTTGGGGGCTACTGCGTCCTTCGGCACGAAGCGGATCGTCCCGTCAGGCTGAAGTCGCACGGCCACTTCAGTCCGTGCAGGCGCACCGGGACCCACGCGCCGCTTGGCCGCTTCGATCTCACGCGTGTGGGTTCGCATCAATTCTTCGAAGAACGCTGCGCGATCGACATCCGGCATGTCGATCAGGTCGAGTCCACGGTTGATGCCACGCATCATGCCGGGCAGGACCGCAGCCAGCCGCGCGATCTCCTCGCTTTGCTTGGGCAGCACACTCCAGATCAGGTATTCCGCGGCGCGCACACCGACTTCCCATGCCCGCGCACCGGCCTCGCTGTCGCGTGAGCAGCGCGCTCGGGCCATCACATCGACCCACCACTTCGAGAGGAACCCACGAACAAAGGCCGGAACCTCGCGATCCAGGCGCCGCTCAACCTCGACCCAGGCCTCATCGCGTGCAATCGCCAGCGCCTCGCGCAAGGCCGCCTCGCGTTGCGCCAGCGCCCGCTTGGCGGCCTGTCGCTCGCTCTCATCACGGGCCAGCGTGTCAACCTGCGTCAACGCCGATTCGAACACCGTCAGGTCCGTGACGAACTCGGCAATCACACGGTCCATGACTGAGCTCAGACCGATTTGCAGCGCAGCGCCCGCAGTGGTGTCGGCATCGGGATCGGCACCGAGATCGGAAATTCGATCGATCAACTGCCGCAGCGGATGCTGGCGACGCGCAAAAAAGCCGCGATCAAGCAGGGCCGCCTTGACCGCGACCACCTGCAGACGCAGCAATTGCTGTTTGACCGAATCCGGCAGCCTGCGATCCGAATAGATGTAGTCGAAGACCAGCGCCACGATCTCGCAGGTCACCTGATCCAGCGGCGAACCCTGAGCCCGAATACGCTGCACGATCGCCGGCAACTGGCCTGCCGCCTCGTCCGAACCACCGTCGCGCTGCAGATCAGTCAGGGCATCAACCAGAGGCGCAATGACCGGCGCGAGCGGGATATCCGCGACACCGAAGGCTTCCGGATTGGAGAGCATCCGGGCGACCTGTCGACGGCCCGCCGGCATGCCAGCGCTGGCCCTTGCCATCGCCTGGTTCAATTCGGCCATCAGGGCGCCGGCATCTGCCGCGCCAGCACCGACCCCCGCCCCTGCCCCTGCGGAAAACGAGGGTGCACCCGAATGCCCACCCGGCTCGGTGCGCACAGCAGCGCGATTCGAAGCCTCATCGGCACTGCCCTGGGCAGCCGGCGCACGACGCGGACCCTCGCCGGTCACCCGCACCTGCTGCCGGATCCGGGGCAGCACGTGGTTGGACACCAGACGCTCGTTGACCGCCTCGTAGATGCCATTGAGGCTGCGGGTCACATGCGGCTCGAACGCACTGAGCAGTGCCGAACGGACTTCGGCCTTGGGCGAGAGTTCGCCCAGGGAGGATTTCAGTGCCTCGAAAACCGCCTCGGGCGAAACCGGATGGCGGGATTCATCAAACCAGTCTCGGTCGACCAGCGCAGCCAGCCGCGCACGAATGCCCAACACCTGATCGGGGTCCAGTGCATTGCCCGCGCGCTGCACCAGCTTGCCCACTTCGATCGAATCGAGCAGCGAGTCTTCGGATAACAGCGACAACTCGATGGGCACATCGGATGCCGGGGGCGTCGATTCAGTCCGGTCGGGATCCAGGCGGCGCACGAAGTTGTCGACGAAATGGCGCTGAAACAGGCCTTCCAGCTCCAGCCGACTTTCGCGCACCAGCATCACCGCATCGAGCAGCACCTCGCGCCGCTCCGCCAATTCAGCGCGCAGTGCCTGGGCAGTGAGTTCGTCGCTGATGGTCTGAAGCGCATCGGCGATCACCTGGGTGAGCCTTTGCAGGATGAGATCACGACACTCACCCACGAGGTCGGTTCGCCTGCGCGATGGCGATCCGAAAGACGGCAATATGGATTCAACGCTGGACATGGCCGACACCTGGACCGAGGCGGCTGGTCGAAGGGCCGGCGCACTCGGACCTTCAGAGTATCGACTGCGGGCAAGCCCCAGCAGCAGTGCTGGCTCGAATGCGCGTACCTGCCCGATGAACGGTCAGGGCTGAACCCTCCAGTGGCCGATCACGACCGAACGCAGCTCAGCGGCCCAGTGTGCTCAGCGACCTGCGTTGACCTCAGCCACGGTCCAGGCGGTCATGTTCACCAGTCGGCGCACGGTGGCTGCAGCCGTGAGGATGTGGATCGGGGCCGCCGCACCGAGCAGCACGGGGCCAATCGCCACCCCATTGCCTGCTGCGGTCTTGAGCAGGTTGTATGAAATATTGGCCGCGTCGATGTTGGGCATGACCAGCAGGTTTGCATCCCCCTGCAGGGTGGTGTCGGGCAAGAGGGCACGACGATGCGCCGCATCCAGTGCGGCATCACCGTGCATTTCGCCATCGACTTCGAGTTCCGGGGCTCGGTTGCGCAAGAGGACCAGGGTCTCGCGCATCTTGCGCGCCGAGGGCAAGTCGGATGACCCGAAGCTCGAATGCGACAGCAGTGCCACCGAGGGCTTGATGCCGATTCGGCGCAGTTCTTCGGCCGCCATCAGCGTGATCTCAGCCAGTTGCGATGCATCCGGGTCGGGATTGACATGCGTGTCGACCAGGGTGACCTGGCGCCCGGGCAGCATCAGCGTGTTCATTGCGGCGTACACCGATGCGTTGGCCCGTCGGCCGATCACCTGATCGATGTAATGCAGGTGCTGCGAATACAGCCCGAAAGTGCCACACAGCATGCCCTCGGCTTCACGGTTTCGAACCATGAGCGCACCGATCAGGGTGTTGCGCCGCCTGACCTCGATCTGCGCATAGGCGGGTGAGACGCCCTTTCGCGCGGTCAGCTGGTGATAGAGCCGCCAGTATTCACCGAAGCGCTCATCCCATTCCGGATTCACCACCTCGACATCCTGACCGAGCCGGATGCGCAGCCCGAAGCGCTCGATGCGCCGCTCGAGCACTGCGGGGCGTCCGACCAGGATCGGCCGGGCAAGCCGTTCGTCGACCGCCTGCTGGACACAGCGCAGCACCCGCTCATCCTCGCCCTCTGCGTAGATGATCCGGCGCGACTCACCCCGGCGGGCCGCCGAGAAGATCGGCTTCATGAAGTTGCCCGAGTGGTACACAAACTGCTCGAGTTGCACCCGATAGCTGTCGAAATCAGCGATCGGACGGGTGGCCACCCCCGACTCCATCGCCGCGCGGGCCACTGCGGGCGCAATCTTGACGATCAGCCGCGGATCGAAGGGCCTGGGAATGATGTATTCGGGGCCGAAGGCGGCTGCCATCGATCCGTATGCCGCCGCCGTGACCTCCGACTGCTCGGCACGGGCCAGATCGGCAACCGCCCTGACCGCCGCAATTTCCATCTCGCGGTTGATTATTGTGGCGCCCACATCCAGCGCACCGCGAAACAGGAAGGGAAAGACCAGGACGTTGTTGACCTGATTGGGGTAGTCGCTGCGACCCGTCGCCATCACGGCCACGATGCCCTCGACCTCTTCCGGCAGAATCTCGGGCGTTGGATTAGCCATCGCGAAC
>CAIXXI010000079.1 GCA_903923345.1 uncultured Burkholderiales bacterium
CCGCCTCAGCCACCGCCTTCATGTTGAGGAAGGCGCGCTCGACTTGCGCATCAAAACCGCCGTCCACCAGTTGGCCGCTGGCCGGGTCCAGTGCAATCTGGCCGGAGAGATAGACGGTGTTGCCGGCACGGACTGCTTGCGAGTAGGGGCCGATCGCAGCCGGTGCGGCTGCGGTGGCAATGATGGTGTGGGACATGGTCGACTCCGCTTTGAAACCGGTGCGATGTTAGCCCATGCCTTCCCGGGGCATCGATCCGGCCGGACGGGCTTTCCCGTACCATCGCCGCCACCCCTCGCCCAGCCGCCCCGACATGTCCGATGCCCCCCGCCGCCCTGCGGACACACCGCCCATCCGCATCCGCGGTGCCCGCCAGAACAACCTGCGCAATCTCGATCTCGACATTCCGACCGGCGAACTGGTCGTGGTGACCGGCGTCTCTGGGTCGGGCAAGTCGTCGCTGGTGTTCGACACGCTCTATGCCGAGGGGCAGCGGCGCTATGTCGAAACCTTTTCGGCCTATGCGCGGCAGTTTCTCGACCGGATGGACAAGCCGCAGGTCGACCGCATCGACGGAGTCCCCCCGGCGATTGCCATCGATCAGACCAATCCGGTGAGGACATCGCGCTCGACCGTCGGCACGATGACCGAGCTCAACGACCACCTCAAGCTGCTGTTTGCGCGGGCCGCACGCTTGCATTGCCGCCGTTGCGGGCAGCCGGTGCGCCGCGACACCGTGGCCAGCATTCGCGAGTCGGTTGCCGCACGGGCCGCGCAGGCCTCGGACCCGCGTCTGGTGATCAGCTTTCCGGTCCAGGTGCCGGTCAATTTCACGGAAGAAGAAATCGAGCGACACCTGCTCGCGCAGGGCTACACGCGGGTTCACTCCCGCGAGCCAGCCACCGCCGATCACGGTCTGACGCTGAACGTGGTGCAAGACCGGCTGCGCATGGCGGGGGCCGATGCCGGGCGCGTGGCCGAGGCCTTCGAGGCGGCCCTGCACCGTGGCGTGGGCCGGGTCACGGTGCACGTGCTCGCTGAAGACGGCAGCGATGCCGAGGCCTGGCGCTACTCCAGCGCATTGGGCTGTGCCGACTGCGGCCTGTCCTATGCCGACCCCAACCCCAGCCTGTTCTCGTTCAACTCGCCGATCGGCGCCTGCGAAACCTGCCGAGGCTTTGGCCGCGTCATTGGCATCGACCTCGGCCTGATCATCCCGGACGAGAGCAAGACGCTGGCCGGCGGTGCAGTCAAGCCCTGGCAAACCGAGAGCTTCAAGGAATGCCAGGTCGAACTCGCGCGCCACGCCCGGTTGCGCGGCGTGGCCATGGACATCGCCTGGAAAGACCTGCCCGAAGCACATCGGCAGTGGGTGATCAACGGCGGCGAGGACTGGACCGGCAGCTGGACGAAGCAGTGGTACGGCATCCGGCGCTTTTTCGACTGGCTCGAGTCGAAGGCCTACAAGATGCACATCCGCGTGCTGCTGTCGCGTTATCGCGCCTACACGCCCTGTGCCACCTGCCGGGGCGCCCGCCTGCGCCCGGATGCGCTGTTGTGGCGGGTCGGTTCGCAGCAGGATGCCGACCGCGCCTTTGATGACCACGGCGCTCCAGGACGCTATCGACGCTTCATGCCCAGCGGCGTGCACTGGAGCGATGCACACCTGCAGACCCTGCCCGGTCTGTGCGTGCATGACGTGATGCTGTTACCCATCGAACGGGTCGCCGAGCTGTTCGCGCAGATCGAACTGCCGGCGCCGCTCGATGAAGCCACCACGCTGCTGCTCACCGAGGTGCGCGCCCGGCTGCGCTACCTGATCGATGTCGGCCTGGGTTACCTCACCCTCGATCGCCAGTCGCGCACGCTCTCCGGCGGCGAAGTGCAGCGGATCAACCTCACGACCGCGCTGGGCACCTCGCTGGTCAACACCCTGTTCGTTCTCGATGAGCCGAGCATCGGCCTGCATCCGCGCGACATGAACCGGGTGATCGGCGTGATGAAACGGCTGCGCGATGCCGGCAATTCGCTGGTGGTGGTCGAGCATGACCCGCAGGTGATGTTCGCGGCCGACCGCATGCTCGACATCGGCCCGGGGCCTGGCGAGCGCGGCGGACAGATCGTCTACTGGGGCGAGCCGCAGGGGCTGCGCCATGCCCAGACCCTGACTGGCGATTACCTCTCGGGGCGCAAAACCATCCCGGCCACACAGCTGGCCCCGGTCAGCGCATCCACGCCGAGGCTGGTGCTCGAAGGGGCCCGCGAGCACAACCTGAAATCGGTCAATGTCGAGATTCCGCTGGGCCGACTGGTCTGCCTGACCGGCGTCTCCGGCAGCGGCAAGTCCACCCTGATGCAGGATGTGCTGCTGCCCGCGCTGCTCAAAGCCAAGGGCAAGCCCAGCGAATCCCCCGGTCATCACGATCGTCTGCTGGGGGACGACTGGATCGAGGACGTCGTGTTCGTCGACCAGTCTCCGATCGGCAAGACCACCCGCTCCAATCCGGTCAGTTATGTCGGTGCCTTCGACTCGATCCGAAAGCGCTTTGCCGCAGCCGACGTCTCGCGCGAGCGCGGCTACACCGCAGGCACCTTCAGCTTCAATTCAGGCGATGGCCGTTGCCCGACCTGCGGCGGCAATGGATTCGAGCATGTCGAGATGCAGTTTCTCTCTGACGTCTACCTGCGCTGCCCCGACTGCGATGGCCGCCGCTATCGCAGCGAGATCCTCGAAGTCGAAATCACCGCGCGGGGCACGACCCGTTCGGTGGCCGATGTGCTCGAACTGACGGTGCATGAGGCGCTCGAGTTCTTTTCGGGTGACTACGAAATCGCCACGCGCCTGCAACCGCTGGCCGATGTCGGACTCGATTACCTGCGACTGGGCCAGCCAGTGCCGACGCTGTCGGGCGGTGAAGCGCAGCGACTGAAACTCGCCGGCTTCCTGGCCGAGGCCGCGAGCAAGGGCCTCGACAAGGCGCGCAGCAAACGGGGCAACCTGTTCCTGTTCGATGAGCCGACCACCGGCCTGCATTTCGATGATGTCGCCCGGCTGCTCAGGGCATTGCGCAAGCTGCTCGCCGCAGGTCATTCGCTGCTGGTGATCGAACACAACCTCGATGTCATCCGGGCCAGCGACTGGCTGATTGACCTGGGACCCGATGGCGGCGATGCCGGCGGTGAAGTGGTTGCGGCGGGAACGCCGGAACAAGTTTGCACTATCGAACGTTCGCATACCGGACAATTCCTCCGGCAAGTTTTGGGAAAATGAGCAAACCGTTTACTTGTGAAAA
>CAIXXI010000080.1 GCA_903923345.1 uncultured Burkholderiales bacterium
CCGGTATCGATCAGCCTGGGGCTCTGGACCTTCTTCATTTCCTACCTGGTCTCGATTCCGCTGGGCATCGCCAAGGCGGTTCGCCACGGCAGTCGCTTTGATCTGCTGACCTCAACCGCGATTCTCGCCGGCTATGCCATTCCCAGCTTCGTGCTCGGCGTGGTCTTGCTGGTGCTGTTCGGTGGCGGCAGCTTCTGGCAGGTCTTCCCGCTGCGCGGCCTGACCTCGGACAATTTCGCTGCGCTCACGCCCATCGGCAAGGTGCTGGACTACCTGTGGCACATCGCGCTGCCGGTGACCGCGATGGTGGTCGGCAGCTTTGCAGTCACCACGATGCTGACCAAGAACACCTTCCTCGAGGAGATCCGCCGCCAGTATGTGATGACCGCGCGCGCCAAGGGCCTCTCCGAAGGCACGGTGCTGTACAAGCACGTGTTTCGCAATGCGCTGATCCCGCTGGTCACCGGATTTCCAGCCGCTTTCATCGGGGCCTTCTTCACCGGCTCGCTGCTGATAGAAACCCTGTTTTCGCTCGACGGACTGGGTTTGCTGTCTTATGAGTCGGTGATCAAACGCGACTATCCGGTGGTGATGGGCACCCTGTTCCTGTTCACGCTGATCGGTCTGGTCACCAAGCTGATCACCGACCTGGCCTATGTCTGGGTCGATCCGCGCGTGAAATTCGAGGGCAAGCGATGAACGGCACGCCCGCTTCCCTGACACCTGGCCAGCGCGCCTGGCGGCGCTTCAAGACCGATCGACGCGGCTGGTGGAGTCTGTGGATCTTTACTGCACTGGTGGTGCTGAGTCTGTTTGCCGAAGTCCTCTCCAACGACCGCCCGATCGTTGCGCACTTCGAAGGCAAAACGGTTTTCCCCTTGTTTCAGAATGTCCCCGAAACCGCACTGGGTGGCGATTTCGCGACCGAAACCGATTACCTCGATCCCTTCATCCGGTCGCAGCTGGCCAAGCCCGGCAACTGGGCGATCTATCCGCCCAATCCCTACCGGTTCGACACCATCAATTACTTTTCGCCCAGCCCCAATCCGGCCCCGCCGTCGCGGGTCAATTTCATGGGGACCGATGACCGCGGGCGTGATGTGCTGGCGCGCTTGATCTATGGCTTCAGGGTCTCGGTGCTGTTTGGCCTGGCGCTGACCGCCATCGGGGTGGTGATCGGTGTGATCACCGGCGCGGTCCAGGGCTTCTTCGGTGGGCGCATCGACCTCTTCTTTCAGCGTTTCATCGAGATCTGGGGCTCGATGCCCGAGTTGTATCTGCTGCTGATTTTTGCTTCGCTCTTCGAACCCGGTGTGCTGATCCTGCTGGTCATCTTGTCCTTGTTCGGCTGGATGGGTCTGTCCGATTACGTTCGCGCCGAATTTCTGCGTAACCGCAATCTGGAGTACGTCACCGCCGCTCGCGCGCTGGGTTTGTCCGACAGCCAGATCATCCGACGCCATGTGTTGCCCAACAGCCTGACGCCAGTGATTGCCTTCCTGCCGTTTCGCATGAGCGGCGCGATTCTGGCGCTCACCAGCCTGGATTTTCTGGGATTGGGTGTGCCGCCTTCCACGCCGAGCCTGGGTGAGCTGCTCGCGCAGGGCAAGGCCAACCTGGATGCATGGTGGATCACCCTGTCGACCTTTGCGGTGCTGGTCGGAACGCTGATGCTGCTGATTTTCATCGGTGAGGCGCTGCGTTCGGCCCTCGACACGCGCAAGGGCTGAGTGATCATGAGTCAGTTGCCCCACGCCGACCCCGCAGCCACGATGCCGTCTGCGCCCCTCATCGAGGTGGACCGCCTGTGCGTTGATTTCGATGGCCCGGGTGGCAGCGTACGTGCGGTCGATTCAGTGTCGTTTGCCATCGCCCGAGGCGAGAAATTCGCACTGGTGGGTGAATCTGGTTCGGGCAAGACCGTGACTGCGCAGGCCATGCTGCGCCTGCTCTCGGATGCACGCGTGAGCGGCCAGGTGCGATTCGCCGGCCGTGATCTGGCGAGCCTGAGCGAGCCCGAGTTGCGCAGTGTCCGGGGGCGACACATCGCCATGATTTTTCAGGAGCCGATGTCCGCGCTTAATCCGCTGTATTCGGTGGGTGAGCAGATCGGCGAGACACTGACCCTGCATGAGGGCATGAGCCGAGCTCAGGCTCGCGCCCGGGCGATCGAACTGCTGGACCTGACCGGTATCACCGAACCTCAACGCCGAATCGACAGCTATCCGCATGAACTCTCGGGGGGGCAGCGGCAGCGCGCGATGATCGCGATGGCACTGGCCTGCAGCCCGGAGCTGCTGATCGCAGATGAGCCCACGACCGCCCTGGACGTCACCATTCAGCGCCAGATCATCGACCTGCTCGATGAGCTGCAACGCCAGATCGGCATGTCGGTGCTGCTAATCAGTCATGACCTGCCGCTGGTGAGGCGGTTTGCGCAGCGCGTCGGTGTGATGCGCCAAGGGCGTCTGGTCGAGATCGCACCAACCACCCAGCTCTTCGATGACCCGCAGGATCCCTATACCCGCCGACTGATTGATTCCCATCCGCGTCGCACGATCCAGCCGATCGCGGCCGATGCGCCTGAGTTGCTGAGCGGACGGGGTGTCGGATGCCGCTTCTGGATCAAGTCAGGCTGGTTTGGCCGAAAGCCTTTCGATGCGGTGAAGGAGGTGGATGTCACGCTGTCGCAAGGCGAGACCCTGGGCATCGTCGGTGAGTCAGGATCAGGCAAGACGACGCTGGGCATGACCCTGCTGCGGCTGGCTGCGGGCGATCCGATCGGTGAAATCCGATTCATGGGCGAGCGCATCGACACCGCAGCCCAGTCCGAGTTGCGCAGGCTTCGCAGTCGGATGCAGGTGGTCTTTCAGGACCCGTATAACGCGCTGTCACCGCGCATGACGATCGAGCAGATCGTCGGCGAAGGCGTGGCCCTGCATCAACCCGAGCTCGCCAGCGCTGAGCGTCGCGAGGCCGTCGTGGCCATGCTGCAGGAAGTCGGTCTGGATGCGACTGCGCTGTCGCGGTATCCGAACGAATTCTCGGGCGGGCAGCGCCAGCGCATCGCGATTGCACGGGCGGCCATCCTGCGCCCGGCGCTGATGCTGCTCGATGAGCCGACCTCTGCCCTGGATGTCTCGGTCCAGCAGCAGGTGCTTGAACTGCTGGCCGAACTGCAGCGCAAATACGAGATGAGTTACCTGTTCATCACCCATGACCTCGCAGTGATACGTGCGATGTCGCATCGGATGATTGTGATGAAAGACGGGCGCGTGGTCGAATCAGGGCCGACCGAGCAGCTGTTCGAGTCGCCCACGGCGGATTACACCCAGCAGCTGCTCGCCTCGTTCAGGCTCTGACACACAGACTGGGTGTCAGGCGGTGGCCCGCCTGACCCTGCGTTTAATCGAATCGCTTCAGGTGCGGGTCGCCCGGCCCGAGGCCTTGACCGGTGCGGCCTTGGCTGCGGCCGGTTTGTCGGCGGGCTTGAGCACGGTCTTCACCGTCTGGGTGGGGGCTGGCGAAGCCTTGCCTTTGCCCTTATCCGGTGTCGCCCGTGCAACTGGAGCGTTTGCCCGGGCATTGACCTGCGAACGTGCGGCGCTTTTTGCTGCAGCCGGTGAAGCCTTCGCCGCGACCGGTGCGACCTGCGCGGGGGCACGCGACCCAACGCTGGCCGCAGCCACAGCCGACGCTGCCACGGCGGGCGCCGCCATGATCGGTGCGCTGACTTCGGTGCGGACCATGGCCAGTTGCACCGGAACTTCGCCTCTTCCAACGACTTGTCGGTCGCCGGAGGCGGTGGTCAGCACGGTCTGATTCACAGCTGGACGAACCAGCAGGCTGCTGCCAGCGCGCGCCGAACGGATACCACCATTCCAGGCAGACAGGGTGTCAGTCGAAACCCCGTAATTGGCGGCAATGGCGGGCAGTGATTCGCGGCGCTGGACCCGGTGGTAGACCGCCGACAGGGTCACCTGTTCATAGACCTTCGGCCCCGCGAAGGACTCGACCTGCCGCTCATCCTGCACTGTGCTTTGAGGTGCAATGACTTGCGTGCCCGGCATGATCCGGGACGCGGAC
>CAIXXI010000081.1 GCA_903923345.1 uncultured Burkholderiales bacterium
CAATCTGGCGCCCTACAGCTTTTTTAATGCAGTCAGTGACCAGCCGCCGGTGGTCATGTTCTCCTCAGCCGGTCACAAGGACTCGCTTGCCAACATCGAGGAGACCGGTGAGTTCACCTGCTCGCTGGCGAACTGGGACCTGCGTGACCAGATGAATCTGTCCTCGGCACCGGTGCTGCCCGAGGTGGATGAGTTCGGTCTGGCCGGGCTGACGGCAATGCCTTCAAGCCTGGTGAATGTTCCATGGGTGAAGGAGAGCCCGGCCGCGTTCGAGTGCCGGCACTGGAAGACGATCGAGATGCCGGTTCAGCCTGGCAAGACGCCTTATGTGGTGGTCTTCGGCCTGGTTGTGGGCATCCATATTGACGATCGGTTCATCAAGGATGGCGTGGTGGATACCGGCGCCATGCGCCCGCTGGCTCGTCTGGGGTACATGGACTACGGTGTCATCACGCCTGAGACGCTCTTTACCTTGAACCGCCCCACGACTGGCCCGGACAAGCGTACGGCCGAAGTCAAACCCGGTCCATGGGATGGCGTCTATCGCTGATCGCCTCGGCGCCGCAAGGGACACAGAGCCCGGCGCCCAGGTCGTTTGACCGATGTGCAGGAAGGGGAGGAGACCATGAAAACCGAGATGCGCACGCACCTTGCGCCAGCAGGTGTCGACAAGACGGTGCAGTCCTTGCTGCAGGAGGCCAGCGCCTGGCTGGCCGCGTTCGAAAAGTCGCTAGGGCGCGGCGACCCCTCCGCGCTGGCCGACCTGTTCCAGTCCGACAGCCATTGGCGTGACCTGCTGGCACTGACCTGGGATGTGCGCACGGTGTCTGGCCGTGATGCGATCTCGACAGCCCTGATCGAAGCGAACGGCCGGCTCGAGCCTTCGAACTTTCGGATCGATCCGGATCGAACCCTGCCGCGTGAGGTTCGCCGCGCAGGAGAATCCGTGCTCGAGGTGCTGTTTCGATTCGACACGACGGTGGGTCCCTGCGATGGCGTCCTGCGCCTGCGCCCCGAGGCCGATGGTGGCCCTCGCCGAGCATGGAGCCTGGCAACCAGCCTCGACGCCATCCGCGGGCATGAGGAGCAATTTCGCAAGCCCCGCAACCGCAGCCACACCGAGCCGCGCAGCTTCAAGGGGCCGAACTGGCTGGATCAGCGCACTCTGGAGGCGGCCTACACAGACCGCGACCCGACCGTGCTGGTCATCGGCGGTGGTCAGGCCGGGCTGTCGGTGGCCGCTCGATTTCGGCAGTTGGGCATCGATGCCCTGGTGATCGACCGTCACGAACGGGCCGGAGACAACTGGCGCAAGCGCTACCACTCGCTGACCCTGCACAACCGCACGAGCTTCAATCACCTGCCGTATTTGCCGTTCCCGGATACCTGGCCTGATTACATTCCCAAGGACATGCTGGCCAGCTGGTTCGAGCATTACGTCGTCGCCATGGAGATCAACCTGTGGAGTGCGACCGAGTTCGTGTCGGGACGTTATGACGATTCACTGTCGCGCTGGCGGGTGACCGTGCGGCGTGCAGACGGCAGCGAACGCGTGCTCAATCCGAAGCATCTGGTGATGGCGACCGGCGTCAGTTCGATTCCCGCCAAAGCGCGGATTGCCGGGCTGGATGCATTCAAGGGCACGGTCCTGCACTCGAGCGAATACACCAACGGGGCTCAATGGTCCGGACGTCCGGTCATGGTCTTTGGCACCGGGACCAGCGCCCATGATGTGGCGCAGGACCTTGAGGCCCATGGCGCCCAGGTCACGATTGTTCAGCGCAGCCCGACCATGGTGCAGAACGTCGAACCCACAGCGCAGTTGCCCTACAAGATGTACGAGGAGGGCCCCAGCGTCGATGACTGCGACCTGATTTCCGCCGGCATGCCGCTGGCGCTGGTCAAGCGGGCCAGTGCGGTCAGTAATCCGATGGCGCTGGAGATCGACCGGCCGATGATCGATGGGCTCAAGGCAGCGGGTTTCCAGGTGGACGAGGGGCTCGATGGCATCGGCTGGACGCTGAAATACCAGATGCGCGGCGGTGGCTACTACTTCAATGTGGGCTGCTCCAACCTGATCGCTGAAGGCAAGATCAAGATCCTGCAATTTGCTGATATCGAAGTGTTCGAGCCGTCCGGCGTGCGGCTGCGCGATGCAAGCAGCAAGCCTGCCGATCTGATCGTGACCGCAACCGGGTATCTCGGTCAGCGCGAGATGGCCGCGAAGCTGCTGGGTGATGACGTGGCCGCGCGCATCGGTCCGGTCTGGGGCATCAACGAGACCAGCCAGGAGCTCAACAACATGTGGTGTCGCACGCCACAGCCTGGGTTGTGGTTTCTCGGTGGTGGCCTGGCTCAGTGCCGCATGTACTCCAAAACGCTGGCCCTTCAGATTCAGGCAGTTGAACTGGGCCTGCTGAGCGGGCAGCTGCCGACGGCCTGACCCACGGCGGCGCCTCGTGCGCCGCGTGTCATTTTGGCCGGCAAGCAGTTGACGCCTACAGGTGCTTGTCTGCACCGTTGATGGGTTAGAACCCAATAACCACAATACGGGAGTCGAGACATGAGCCGAAATTCGCGCCGTTCATTCGTGCTGGCTGCATCTGCCGCAGGCGTTGCCCCAGCACTGCTGACTTCAACCGCCCGGGCCCAGAAAAAGTATGGGCCGGGTGTCACTGACACCGAGATCAAGATTGGTCAGAGCATCCCGTACAGCGGCCCGGCGTCGGCCTACGGACAAATCGGCCGTGCTCAGTCCGCCTATTTCAAGATGATCAATGATCGGGGCGGCATCAATGGCCGCAAGATCAACTTCATCAGTCTGGACGACGGATTCACGCCGCCCAAGGCACTCGAAAATGTCCGCCGGCTGGTCGAGCAGGACGAAGTCGCATTCATGTTCTGTGTCCTGGGCACGCCGCTGAATCTCGCGGTTCGCGGTTACCTGAATCAGAAAAAGGTTCCGCACCTGTTCAATGCGGCGGGATCGCAGCGTTTTGCTGATCCGGAGAAGTTTCCCTGGACGATGGGCTGGCAGCCGTCATTGCGCAATGAAGCGGTGTTCTATGCCAAACGCATTCTGGCGACCAAGCCGGGTGCAAAGATCAGCGCCATCTATCAGGACGATGACTTCGGCAAGGAGATGGTGGCAGGCCTGAAGGAAGGCCTCGGCGACAAGGCCGCCTCGATGGTCATCAGCACCGAAAGCTTCCAGGCGGCCGACCCGACGATCGATTCGCAAATCCTGTCCGCCAAGGCGGCCGGTGCAGACACCGTGATGATGTTCGCCTATTCGAAGCAGTGCGCTCAGGCGATCCGCAAGATTTCGGAGATCGGCTGGAAGCCCGATGTCTACCTGCACCTGGGCTCGGCCTCGGTGGGTGCCACACTTCAGCCTGCAGGCCTTGAGCGCTCGGTGGGCGTGCGCACCGCCGGCTTCATCAAGGACACAACCGATCCGCAGTGGATCAATGATGCCGAGATCAAGCCTTTCTTCGAGTTCATGAAGAAGTACATGCCCGATGCGAATCTGTCGGATGCGCTG
>CAIXXI010000082.1 GCA_903923345.1 uncultured Burkholderiales bacterium
AAGGAGCTCCTCGGCGCGCCGCACAACACCACGCGCCACCCTGACATGCCCAAGGAGACCTTCAAGCAGCTGTGGTCGACGATCGGGCGCGGCGAAATTTTCCGCGGCATCATCAAGAATCGGGCCAAGGATGGCACGCCCTACTACGTCGATGCCGTGGTTGCGCCAATCATGGGCGACAACGGCAAGCCGATGAAATACCTGGGTGTGCGCTATGACATCACCGAAGCCGAGATCGAGCGGCAAAACGCGCGCGGCATCTTGAATGCGATCAACCAGTCGTATGCCTTCATCGAATTCGATCTCGCAGGCCATGTGCTCAACGCCAACGACAACTTCCTGAAGGTGCTCGGCTACACGATGCAGGACATCGTTGGCAAGCATCACCGGATGTTCGTCGACCCGACTTTCTCGGTCACCGAGGCCTACGCGCAATTCTGGCGCGACCTCAATGCCGGCAAGGCCCAGACCGCTGTTTTCAAGCGCATGACCCGCGAAGGAAAAGAAGTCCATATCCAGGCGGTCTATGCACCGGTGAGCGACGAAATGGGCCGAGTGGTCAAGATCGTGAAGATCGCCACCGATGTCACCGCCGAAGTCATTGCCACCCAGATGCTCAAGCAGGCCGTGGAACAGGCCCGTGCGGTCACTGCCGCCGCCGAACGCGGCGACCTCGATCAGCGCATTCCGCTGGAAGGAAAATCCGGACCCATCGGTGAGCTGTGTGCCGGCGTGAACACCCTGATGGAAACCACCTCAGTGATCTTCTCCGATGTCGGCCGTGTGTTCGGCGCACTGGCCAGCGGCGATCTCACGCAACGCATCACCCGCGAGTACAGCGGCACCTTCGGTCAGGTTCGCGATGATGCCAATGCAACGTCTGAAGCGCTGTCGGGCATCATCGAAGATGTCGGTCGTGTCTTCTCGGGTCTGGCCACAGGCGATCTCACTCAACGCATCACACGCAGTGCAGAAGGCATCTTCGAGACGGTCAAGCAGGATGCCAACTCCTCCTGCGACAAGCTCTCCGGCATCATCGAGGAAGTCCGCGCAGCCGCCGATGCACTGACCGGCGCAGCCAACCAGGTCAGCGCAACCGCACAGTCCCTGTCCCAGTCGGCCAGCGAGCAGGCCTCGTCCGTCGAAGAGACCACTGCATCAATCGACATGATGTCGGCATCGATCTCGCAGAACAGCGACAACGCCAAGGTCACCGATGGCATGGCCACCAAAGCCAGCAAGGAGGCCGGTGATGGCGGGCAGGCGGTCATGCAGACGGTGACTGCCATGAAGCAGATCGCCCAGAAGATCAGCATCGTCGACGACATCGCCTACCAGACCAATTTGCTGGCCCTGAACGCGGCCATCGAAGCGGCCCGCGCGGGCGAGCATGGCAAGGGCTTCGCCGTGGTGGCCGCCGAGGTGCGCAAGCTGGCCGAGCGCAGCCAGGAGGCCGCCAAGGAAATCGGCGATCTGGCCGAGCACAGCGTCAGCACGGCCGAGCGCGCCGGCCGGCTCTTGGGCGAGATCGTGCCCTCCATCCAAAAGACCAGCGACCTCGTGCAGGAGATCTCGGCCGCCTCGTCCGAGCAAAGTCTGTCGGTCAATCAGATCGGGGGGGCCATGAACCAGCTCAACCAGGTGACGCAGCAAAATGCCGCCGCCTCGGAAGAGCTGGCCGCCACGGCCGAAGAGCTGTCGGGCCAGGCCCAGCAGCTGCAAGAGGCGGTCGGCTTCTTTGCCCAGGCGGCGCCGGAGCGCAGCACACGCAAGCCCGGCTGGGTCGAGGCCGGATTGAGCGCCGACCGCCGCTCGCCCCACTCGCCCATGCGTGGCAGCAACAAGCCCTCATCGGCTGCAGCCAGCCACAGCCAAGGCCACAGCACGGGCCTGAAAGCAACCGGCACCCACGGCAAC
>CAIXXI010000083.1 GCA_903923345.1 uncultured Burkholderiales bacterium
CCCTCCAATGCCATTCTGGCCGAGCAGTTTCTCGAACATTTCGACGGCTTTTCCATCGGCTCGAACGACCTGACCCAGCTCACCCTGGGTCTTGATCGCGACTCAGGCCTGGTGGCAGAAGGCTTCGATGAACGCGATCCAGCGGTCAAGGCGCTGTTGGCCCGAGCGATCGGAGCCTGCAAGGCAGCTGGAAAATACGTGGGCATCTGCGGCCAGGGCCCATCCGATCATCCCGACCTGGCCGAGTGGCTGACCGACCAGGGCATCGCCTCGATCTCGCTGAATCCGGATACCGTCATCGACACCTGGCGCAGGCTGGGCGACATGAAGCGCTGATTCATCAGATGAGGCTGGCCAAATGGCCAGCCTCATCCCACCCGTATCACTTCATCACTTTGATCGGGTCTTTTTTGCCGGCTTTATAGGTGAAGAGCGTGAGCGCGCCCTCCTTGAGGTCGCCGCGCTGATCGAAGGCAATCTTGCCGGTCACGCCGTTGTACTGGGTTTTTTGCAGCTCAGGCAGGTACTTTTTCGGATCGGCCGAATCGGCTTTTTGCATGGCCGCCGCCATGACCATCACCGCGTCGTACGCATACGGCGCATAGACCACGACATCCTGCCCGGTCTTGTCCCGAAACCGCGCGCGCCAGGCATTCATGCCTGCTTCACGGTCTTTTGCGACGCCACCGGCTTCAGCGCAGACCACCTGCCCATCAGCCATGGCGTCGCCGGCGAGTTTGACGAGTTCACTGGTGCAGATGCCATCGCCACCCATGAAGCGGGCTGAGACTCCCAGCTGCTTCATCTGCCTGAGCATCGGACCTGCCACTGCATCCATGCCACCGTACATGATCAGATCGGGCTTCAACGCTTTGATCTTCGTGAGGATGGCATTGAAGTCGGTGGCTTTGTCATTCGTGAACTCCCGGCCCACGACTTTGCCGCCAGCGGCCTTGACAGCCTTCTGGAATTCATCGGCAACCCCCTGTCCATAGGCCGTTCGGTCGTCGATGATTGCAATGCTTTTGGCTTTGAGATCTGCGACCGCATACCGTCCCAGCGCGGCACCCAGTTGCCCATCGTGGGCGACCATGCGATAGGCCGAATTGAATCCTTGCTGCGTGTATTTCGGGTTCGTGGCCGAAGGCGTGATCTGGGGAATGCCCGCGTCGTGATAGATCCGCGAGGCCGGGATGGTTGTGCCGGACGTCAGGTGCCCCACGACACCGGCCACTTTGGCGTCGACCAGGCGTGTGGCCACAGACGTTGCCTGCTTAGGGTCAGCGGCATCGTCTTCGGTCATCAGTTCAAGTCGGACAGCCTGCCCACCCAGCTTGAGACCTTTGAGATTCAGGTCCTCGACAGCCAGCTTGGCGCCCAGCTCGACATCCTTGCCCCAGTGAGCCGCCGAGCCGGTGGTGGCGGCGACATGACCGATCCGGATCACCGTCTGAGCCTGTGCTGGCAAAACATTCAGTGCGATCGCGCCTGCGACGGCGATGCTCATGAGGGTGGGTCTTCGGGCCATCTGATCGTGTCCTGTCGAAACCGGCGGGATTGCCGGGCGCCTTCGATTGTATTTGACCAGTTCACTCTGTATTGCGATCCTTCGCGCTTATGTCGATCCAGTACTGGTGGTGGGTTCTTGCGCTCGGGCTGGGCATTGCCGAGATGCTCACGGGCACGTTTTTCATGCTCGTGCTGGCGCTTGGCTGTGTGGCCGGCGGGATCGCTGCAGCAATGGCCGCCCCGCTGTGGCTGCAGTGCGTCGTTGCGGCGCTGGTCAGCCTGGCGGGCACCGCCTGGGCCAGGC
>CAIXXI010000084.1 GCA_903923345.1 uncultured Burkholderiales bacterium
ATCGACGGCGGCAGCGTTGCGCGAGGCGCGCTTGATCTGCGCTGTGGCAGTGGCCATGTCGTCTCCGGCAATCTCTTCACAAACCATGTCAACTACGGGCTACTGTGCGGTATAGCCGGTGGCGGTCTGGCTCGGGTCTCGATCATCGGCAATGTGTTCACGCGCTGTGGCTCGCAGGCCGTGATGTCGGCCGGTGGCATCGACGGCGTCTCTTGCCGTTTCCTTCTCAATACCTGCGATTCAACGCATCTGTTTCCGGCCTGGGTCAATGATGACACGGGCGCGATCACGAACGGAGCGGTGGCACCCGCTACCTTCAACGCATCGACGCCGCCGGTCGCGTTCCCGCGCTCCGGCACGTACCGCGCGATTGTGGTTGGAGACCGATCTCTTCCAGGGGCAGGCACCCGACAAGGTGTGCTCGAGACCCGTGTGGAGGCGGGCTTTAGCGGTACTAAATGGTGCGTTCAGCGTTACGACCCCGCAAACGATGAAGGGGGTTTGTCTGTGTTCTACACAAGGACCAGCGATCGCTCGGGTGCCTGGTTGCCGTGGACACGGCACGCCGGTGCCCGGCTTGAGTGACCTGAGCGGTGCTGGCCAGGTTGCGACTTTCCCGACGCACTGCGACCGCCTTTCGGCCGATCGGTGCCGTGCGACCGCATTGGACCCATCGGATAGAGGGCCACGCACCTATCATCACCCCGTGTTCCAGCCGCGACCCCTAACAGGACGATCTTGATTGTTCGACACTGCCGGTCGGCTTGAGCGTCAATGTCCTGATTCACTGGAGGGGTTCGATTTTGGCCGTGCTGAAAGCGACCGACCGAGGCAATCACTTCAACCTGATGCGGCTCGCCTTCGCGTGTCTCGTTATCGTTGCGCATGGCCCCGAGATTGTTCATGGTGACCGCAGTCGCGAGCCGCTGACGATGATGTTCGGGACACTCTCGTTTGGCGATCTCGCGGTTGACGGATTCTTCTTGCTGAGTGGCTACCTGATCGTCAAGAGTTGGACGCGACGGCCTGACTGGGCTGCTTTTCTTGCCGCACGTGCGCGACGCATCCTGCCGGGCTTTTTCGTTGCTTCTTTACTTTGCGCGTTTGTGGTGGGCCCGCTCGGCGGCGGCGCCGACTATTTCGAGCAATTCGCACTGTCTGCCTTCGGGTGGAGTCTGTTGACCCTTGCGCAACCGGCCATTCCGCCGGTATTCGATGGCACGTATTACCCGCTCGTTAACGGTTCGGTCTGGACGATCATCCACGAAGTTCGGTGTTATCTCGCGGTGCTTCTGTTTGGCGTGCTCGGAGGATTCCGCCTCCGGTTTGCGTGGCTCGCGGCGACTGTCGTGTGTGTGCTGTTCTTCTTACTTGCACGCTTTGACGCGTGGCCACTGCCAGGCACATCCGGCCAGCATATGGCCCGATTTTTCATGCTGTTCGGCGTCGGCGGCTGCTTCTGGCTTTACGGTCGAGCGTTGCTTGCGCGTAGCAGCCTTGTTCTCCCTGCCTCGCTGCTCTTCGTGATCGCGCTTTCGATGCCGCAGTGGGCCGAGATTGGCGTTGCGCTGTTCGGCGGCTTCCTTTTCCTGCATATCGCAGTGCGTGAGGCGACCTCGCTTGCCTGGTTCAACCGCTTGCCTGACCTGTCCTATGGCGTTTACCTGTATGCCTGGCCGATTACGAAGCTGCTGCTGTGGTGTTGGCCTGGACTGACCGCTCCAGTGGTCACGGCCATCACGCTCGCAGCGAGTCTCGCTGCGGGCGCGCTAAGCTGGTTTCTGGTTGAACGCCCCTTCATGAACCAGCGAACCCGTACCCCCGCTTACCGTCCCGATCACGTCACCGACACGCCATGACTCGAACTCTGAGTGTTGTTACCGTCAACTACCATTCCGCGCAGCTCATCCGCGGCCTCGAAGCCATGCTGGCCGATTTGCCAGACGTTGAGCTGATCGTGGTCGACAACGGTGGTGGGTTCGAGCCCGGTTCGGAACGCACCCGGGTGGTCGGCGATGGGACCAACCTCGGTTTCGGACGGGCATGCAACCTGGGCGCTGAAAATGCCCGCGCCGGGATTTTGCTGTTCCTGAACCCCGATGCCACCGCACACGCAGACGCCATTCGTCAATTGCTTGAGGCCGATGTCGATCAATCCAGAACCATCTGGGGGCCGGCAATCCTTGACTCGACACATCGGGTAACGACCCTTGATGCGCCGGGACGTTTTGGATTGCGCTTTCGGCGTCGACATGTCGAACCGAGTCCAGACCGAGGGTGTGCACCGGTCCTTTACGTGTCTGGCGCCTGCATGATGGTTTCCAAAGCATTTTTCTCAAGCGTCGGGGGGTATGCAGACGATATCTTCCTGTACGCCGAAGACCTTGATTTATGCGCGCGCGCAGTTCGCGCAGGAGGTCAGGTTCTGATGTGTCCGAGCGTTTCGATCGAGCACGCGGGCGGCCGCTCCAGCAGCCGCTTCAGCGCACGGGCCAAGCGTCTGTTGCGCTCCTGGCGCGGCCACTACGTCTTTTTGTCGCGGGACAGTGGGCCGATCACTGCAGCGATCAATGCCTTGCACCTGGCCTCGGGCCTGAGGATATGACGCCGGGGCTGCATGTCGTTTTTGTCAGTCCTTACGGGCACCATGGCGCTCAATCGGGTGCCCGCAAGCGGGTTGAGTCGCTCGCGGCTGCTCTGATCGGTCTGGGGAGCGACATTCGCGTGACCTGCCTGTCGCCGTGGCGGCCTGCTGCCGATGTCGTTCATGTCCCCTTCGGCCTTGACGGTTCGCCGGTTGAACGTGTCGTTTCGATGCTCAGGCTTTCGGGCATGCTCCGGCAGCTTCGAGCTGATCTGGTTGTGTCCGAGAGCCCACTGGCGCCGCTGGCAGGCACCGGCACCCGAGTGATGCATCTGATACACGATGCGAAATTCGCCACCCCGCACGCGCGGATAGGCGGAAGGCTTGCGCATCTGCTGCACTGGATCTCGGCGCGTCTGGCCGATGAAGTCGTGACTGTGTCACGGTCAGAGCGGGATCGGTTGAGCGAGGCCTTGCGCATCAGTGCCGAGCGAATCCGTGTGTCGTACAACGGACTGGCGCCCGCATGGCTTGATACGCCGCTCCCGTCACCGTCAGTGCCACGACGCTTCGACCTCCTGTATGTGTCGAACTTCGCTGCACACAAGGGTCACCATGACCTCCTTCGTTGCGTGGAGGGTACCGGCTGGCGCGTCGCGTTTGTCGGGGCTGATTTTGGCCAACGCGGGGCATGCGAGGCGCAGTGCCGCGAACGCGGGATCGATGCAAGCTTCCTGGAGGGTTTGTCGGAGCCCGAATTGATTTCGACGTACGACGATGCGCGTGTGTTCGCGTTTCCGTCCAGACTCGAGGGCTTCGGCATGCCCTTCCTGGAGGCGCGAGCCCGGGGATTGCCGGTCGTGGCCAGCAAGCTGCCGGTTTTTTCAGAACTCGCTGCGCGCGTGGGTGGTTCTCTGGTCGATTTCGACGATATCGCCGGTGCAAGAGCGAGTTTTGCGCGTGCAATTGAGCAGCCGCTTGTCCGCCCGGATATTACTGAATTCACCTGGACCCGAATCGCTGAGGGCTTGCTGCCGACGAGCGCGCCGAGATGAGTCAACGGCCTGATTCCTCTCAACGCACAGACCGCGCAAGGTCAATCAGGGAGCGCGCGTGACGGGGCGCAATGTAGGCTGGAACCTGCTTGGATTCGGCTTGCCACTGTTTGTCGCGGTCGTCTGCATCCCGCCTCTGATCGAGTCGTTGGGCACCGCCCGCTTTGGCCTTTTGACACTGATCTGGGCTGTGGTCAGCTATTTCGGCGTTTTTGACCTTGGCCTGGGGCGTGCGCTGACCCAGCAGGTCTCTTCGGCTCTTGGGGCAGGACGCGACGACGCAGTCCCCGGTATCGCCTGCACGGGCCTAGCGGCAATGCTGTTGCTTGGGGTCGTCGCGGGTGCACTGATGTGGACTCTCGCACCTGTGGGCGTTGCCCTTTCGGCTGGGCTTCCCGACCCGGCCGAGGCCGAGGCCGCAGCCCGTGCGATGGCCTGGTCGCTGCCATTCATTGTCCTCACCTCCGGCCTACGTGGGGTGTTGGAGTCTCGCGGCACGTTTCGCGCAATCAACCTCATCCGAATCGCCACAGGCACCCTGACCTATGTACTGCCGATTGCAGTGGTCCGAGCGGGCATGAATGACCTGGAGTCGATTGCCTGGGCTCTCGGCGCCATGCGGGCTGCCGGTTGTGCCTGGCACGCTGTCCTGGTTGCGCGCGAGGTGCCCGGTGCGCTCAACCCGAGGCGGCTCGACAGCGCAGCGCTCAGTGGTCTGCTGCGCTTCGGTGGCTGGCTCACCCTGAGCAACGTCGTGAGCCCGATGATGGGCTACCTCGACCGGTTCGTGGTCGCGTCGCTGCTATCGCTCGATGCGACGGCTTGGTACGTCACACCGAAGGAGATGGTGACGAAGCTGTTGATTGTGCCGACCGCGATCGGCAACGTGCTTTTTCCCCGGCTTTCGGCACTCGGCTCGAGTATTGATGGCCGCGAAGCATCGATCCGGCTTGAGAATCTCTCGACGTCTGCAGTGTTCGCGCTGCTGTTCCCGGTGACGCTTGTGCTGGCGGTGGGCGCTCCGCTGGTCTTGCACGCGTGGATCGGCGAGGAGTTCGCCCGACAGGGTGCGACTGCGATGGCGGTGGTTTGTCTCGGCGTGCTCCTGAACGGACTTGCCACCGTTCCCTTTCTATCGATTCAGGCGAGAGGGCGGTCCGATGTGACGGCGCTCGCCAATGTGCTCGAACTCCCTCTGTTCATCGGTGCGGTCTACCTCATGACCCGAGAGTGGGGCGTCACCGGCGCTGCAGCTGCTTGGACACTGCGTGTCGGGGTGGACCTGGTCGCGCTGTGTTGGATGTCGGCGCGCTTGCATGGGCACACCCCGTCAAGTCGTGATCGGATGCTGATGGTCGCCGTGACCATGTTGGCCTCCATCGCGTTTGCGTTTGCTTTCCTCGAACCGACTGCCTTGCGGGTCGGGGGTGCTGCGTGCGCAGGATGCGCTGCAATGCTCCTGCTCGGCTATGGTCATCGTCAGTGGTTACGGGCTTCGCTTCGCCGTGGAGTGTCAAGGACGACCGCGCAACAGTCTGGATCTCGCTGAATTCAGACAGGCGATGCAGGAGCCAGGCGTGCACCTGTCAGCATGGACTCAGGATGCCGGCCAAGGGTTCCGCTGACCGCCTCGCCATAAGCCTCCAACACAATCTGCTCATCAAACTCAGCAAGGATGCGTTGACGCGCTTGCAGACTCACGACAGCCGCCTGTTCATGCGGCATCTTCAGCAGGTGGTTCATTGTGTCGGCCAGCGCCTGCGCATCCCGCGCCCCCACCAACCACCCCGTCACCCCATCTTCCACCGTATCCCGACACCCGACTGAATCGGTGGTGATCACCGGCTTGCCCATGCTCGCTGCTTCAAGCAGCGAGCGCGGCACGCCTTCGCGGTAGTACGACGGCAGCACCACACAGTCGGCCTGTGCATAGACCGGCACCATGTCGTCGAAGCTGCCCAGGTACTTCACCAGACCTTCCTGTTCCCAGGCTTCGATCGTGGCTCTCGGCACGGCCGCTGCATTGCCCTCATCGATGAAGCCGGCCAGCACGAACTCCACCTCCGGATGCTGGGCTTTCACGATTCGCGCCGCCTCCACAAACTCGCCAACCCCCTTGGCCCACAGCAATCGGGCCACGAGCATGAAGCGAAACGGACCGGGCTCAGGCTTGGGGCGCGGGCTGAAGCGCTCGACATCCACGCCGGAGCCCGGCAGTCGCACCGTGCGCTGCGCGTCGACCAACCCCGCGTCAATGAACGTGGCACGGTCTTCTTCATTCTGGAAGAACACGGTCTTCGGCCACTTGAGTGCCACGCGGTAAAGCGCTCGTGAGACCTGCTCGAGCCACCCGCCCGATCCAAATCCCCGGCCCAGGCCCGAGATGTTCGCAATCACCGGCACGCCCAGCGTGCGCGCCACAATCGACAGGTAGATGTTGATCTTCGGTGTGAAGGTCAACACAACCGAGGGACCGATCTGCGCGATCGCCTGACGCAGACGCAGCAGCGTCCTCATCTCCTTGAGCGGATTCGTGCCGGCGTTGTCGAGCGTGATCGATACATGCTCGGCCCCGCAGGCAATCAGGCGCGACACATGCCGGTCCGGCGGCGAGAGCACCACCACTCGCCATCCCTGTTTGATCAGCGATGCAATCAGGCGTGACCTGAAATTCACCACATACCAGGTGGTGTTCGCGCTCAGGCAGGCAATCGGACGCGTGTCCGGGATGTCGGGGGAATTGAATCGAAACATCCGGCCAATCTAGGCCGCTGGGCGATCTGAACGGTCGCCCGTCCGCTCGACGGCACGCATTCCCTGAAGGCCGGCGGCCACCGGGTTGCGGCGGTCACACGCGCTGATCGGACGCCGGCCGGACCCTGACTCAGCACGACCGTGAAGGGATCACGGCAGGCTCACGCGCCCGAAATTCGACCGTTCTCTCGCCAGTCCGTCCCCTATTGGGGATCCCGCCACGGAGTGTGTCGGACGCTGAAACACTTTTTTCCGCTTGTCCGACCGCCCTGACCTTTGGGAAGCGAGGCCGACAGCAACGCGATTGGGGGCCGAAGAATGAATCCAAGAGGGTCGCTCCAGAACGCGGCCTCACTCAATGATCGACACGGTTCGGCCAATGTGCCGGCGCTCAATATGACGGCTCCAGTCTCCTTCGCTCCCATCCTTCACAGCGCTGCCATCGCACTTGCAGTCTCGGCCATCGTGTCCCTGATCCTGGTCCTCACCCGCCGCTGGCACATCCGATTCACCGGCGACTCCCACCTGCATCTGCCGCAGAAAATCCACCAGGACGAGATTCCCCGAATCGGCGGGCTCGCGATCGTTTCGGGCTTCGTCGTGGGTCTGGTGCATCTGGTCTGGTTCGGTGCCCGGCCGCCGGCCATCTCGGCTGAGACCGCCTCGCTGCTGCTGCTCGGACTGGCACCGATCGCGTTTGCCGGCTTCGGTGAAGACCTCACCAAGAAGGTCGGCCCACGTGCCCGCCTGTTCTGGATGGCACTGGGCAGCGCCCTCCTGTTGGCTTCGAAAAATCTGTTTCTCGATCACATCGGGATTCCTTTTCTGGACCCACTCTTTTCTCACTGGGGCATCGCATTCGCGTTCTCGGTCTTTGCCTGCGTCGGCGCAGCCAACGCCTACAACCTCATCGATGGTCTCAATGGCCTGCTCGCCGGCGTCTCGCTGATCACGCTCACCGCAATCGCCTGGGTGGCTGCATCGGTCGGTGACGCCAAGGTCTTTGCGCTGGCCATCCTGCTCGGTGTGGCGATTCTGGGCTGGCTGCCCTGCAACTGGCCGCGCGCACGGCTGTTCGCAGGCGACGGCGGCGCCTATTCGATCGGCTTTCTGACCGCAGCCCTGCTCATCCTGCTGATTTCGCGCAACCCGAGTGTCAGCCCCTGGTTCGGCCTGACCGCAGCCGCCCTGCCGGTCTGGGAAACCCTCTACAGCATCTATCGTCGCAAGCGCACCGGCCTGTCGACCATGGAACCCGACCAGTCGCACCTGCATCAACTCGTGCGCACCCGCATGCACTGGTCGCTCAAGCACCGCGAACTGCGCCGGGCCGGTGTCTGGGGCGAGAACTGGACGCCTGCTGCACAGCCCACGGCACCGATCGTGGTCGAGGCACCCAATGGCCTGTGCAGTCCGCTGCTGTGGGGTCTGCATGCACTGGCAGCCGTCGGTGGCATGCTGGCGTATCACGACACCGGCGCGCAGGCCGCGATCTTCCTGTGCTTCGTTGTGACCTACATCGGCCTGCATCGTCGGCTGCTTCGATCCCGCATCAAGTACAAGCTCGCGCTGGCGGGCTGAGCCTGCGCATCCGGGGCTATGATCCGGGGCGGCTCGCCTGAGCACAGGCGGCCCCGCCTCCGGAGAGATTCATGCCCCACTCGAAACCTTCCTCGCGGCTGGTTGCAGCCGGCCGCCATTTCGATCGCCCGATCGCCACCGTCAATCTGCCGCTGACCCGCGCCTCGAGCGTGCTCTTCGAGTCATTGGCGCAGGCCGAGGCCGAAGGCGCAGCAGCCATCGCAGGCGAACTGCACCGCACCACCTACGCCACCTCAGGCACGCCAACGACCTTCGCGCTGATGGACGCGCTGGCTGAGGTCGAAGGCGCAGGCCATGCCTGCCGTGCGGCCGTGATGCCCTCCGGGCTGGCTGCGATTTCAGTGCCGCTGCTGGCCTACTGCAAGTCGGGCGACCATGTGTTGATGAGCGACTCGGTCTATGGGCCGGCCCGCAGCTTTGCGACCACGATGCTGGCGCGATACGGCGTCACCACCGAGTTTTTCGATCCGCTCATCGGCGCCGGCATCGAAGCCCTGCTGCGTCCGGAAACTCGCATCGTCTATCTCGAAAGCCCGGGCAGCTACACCTTCGAGATCCAGGACGTCCCGGCGATCTGCGCAGTGGCGCGGGCGCATGGCGTGCTCACCATGATCGACAATGCCTGGGCTTCGCCGGTGTTCGCCAGGCCCTTCGACTGGGGCGTCGACATCTCTTTGTTGCCGCTCACCAAGTACTGGGGCGGCCATGCCGACCTGCTGATGGGTGCGGCCATCGTGCGCGAAGAGCACTGGCTGCCGCTGTGGCAGGCGATCCGTCAGATGGGCATCTGCGTCGGGGGTGACGATGCCTTCATGGTGCTGCGTGGCTTGCGAACCGCCGACGTGCGCATGCGCCGGCATGAGGCCACGGCACTGGAGGTGGCCCGCTGGCTGCAAGGCCGCGAGGAGGTGGCCCAGGTGCTGCACCCGGCCTTGCCCACGCATCCTCAGCACGCCCTGTTCAAGCGCGATTTCCAGGGCTCGAGCGGCCTGTTTTCCTTCGAGCTCAAATCAGCCTCGCCCGCGCAACTGGCTGCGCTGTGCGAGCGCCGCCGCTACTTCCGCATCGGCTATTCCTGGGGCGGCTTCGAGAGCCTGATCATGCCGGCCAAGCTCGGCTCGATCCGCAGCATCCGGCCCTGGACAGGCGGCCCGCTGGTGCGCCTGCACTGCGGGCTGGAGGACGCAGCCGATCTGATCGACGACCTGCAAGAGGGCCTGCAGGCGATGAAATCGGCCTGAGCCGATGCCGGGATGCGCCCGCGATCGGGCCCATCCCGAGGCTGATGCGCCGGGTCAGCCCAGCGCCCGCTTCAAGGCGCCGGCACAGATTGCAACCGCTTCATTGGCCTCATCGAGCACCTTGCCCATGGTGATGAAGCCATGGATCTGGCGCTCGAAGCTGATCAGCGAAGCCTTGTTTCCAGCCTGCGTCAGCCGCTGGGCGTAGGCCAGACCTTCGTCGCGCAGCGGGTCGTAGCCGGCCACCAGCACCAGTGCCGGCGGCAGCTTGCTCAGGTCCTCGCACAGCAGGGGCGCGGCACGCCAGTCCTGGTCGTGGCGATCGTCATCGATGTAGTGGTCATGGAAATAGCGCATCGAATCGACCGTCAGCAGCAGGCCCTGGCCATTGACGTTCGATGAATGCGTGAACCGGCGCATGACGGTGGCCGGGTAAATCAGCAGCTGGAATGCGATCGGCAAAGTGCCTTCATTGCGTGCAGCAATCGCCACCACCGCAGCCAGATTGCCGCCGGCGCTGTCGCCACCAATGGCGAGCCGGGCGGCATCGACATTGAGCGAGGCGGCATTGCGCGCCACCCAATGGGTTGCGGCCAGGCAATCATCGACCGCCGCCGGGAACCGGTGCTCGGGTCCCATCCGGTAATCCACCGACACCACGGTGCAGCCCGCAGCACTGGCCAGGTCGCGGCACAGCGAGTCATGGGTGTCGAGATCGCCGATCACCCAGCCGCCACCGTGGTAGTACACCAAGACGGGCAGGGGGCCGGCCGATGCGGGCAGGGGGCGATACAGGCGCAACGGAATCGGGCCATGCGGCCCTTCGGCTGAGAGGGCCTGCACGTCAGCCATGTCGGTCGGGTCAGGCTGCGTGAAAAAGCGCCGGGCGCGATAGGACTCGCGGGCATCGGCGGGGGTCTGCTCCCAGACCTGCGGCAGGTTTCGGGATGCGATGAGGTCGAGCAGGGCCCGGGCCTGTGGATGCAGCATGGAGGTCTCCTTCAGAATGGGTGTGCGGCGCAAGCGTAGCGCACACCGGCTGCGCGCCGGGCGTCGCCGCACGCCAATTCGATACCATCGGGTCATCAAGGAGGAGAGCCATGAATCCAGCCGAATGCAATCAGGCCGCAGCCCTGCTGTGGCGCCATTTCAGTGCCCCTTCCCGCTTCGATGATCTGCCGCTGTCGTGCCGGCCAGTCGACCGCAGTCAGGCCTATGCGGTGCAGGCCGAGTGGGCGCGCCTGTCGGGCGAGCCGGTGGTTGGCTGGAAGATCGCCGCCACCGCCAAGGCCGGTCAGCAGCACATCGGCGTCGATGGGCCGCTCGCTGGGCGCCTGCTGCGCAACCGGGTGCTCGCCCCGAATGCGGTCATCGACCTGAGCGGCAACGCGATGCGGGTGGCTGAAGTCGAATTCGCCTTCCGCATGGCCCGCGATCTGCCGATGCGCGATCAGCCCTATTCGCTCGACGAAGTCATGGCCGCGGTCGGCAGCCTGCATCGTTCGGTCGAAGTGCCCGATTCGCGCTTCCTGGATTTTGCGAAGGTGGGTGCGGCGCAGCTGATTGCCGATGACGCCTGTGCCAGCTGGCTGGTCCTGGACGAGGCGATCACCACTGACTGGCGTGCGCTGGATCTGGCGGCCCATGCGGTCAGCGCCTCGATCAATGGACTCAAGGTGGCGGATGGCAGCGGTGCGGCGGTGCTGGGTGATCCGCGCACGGCCCTGACCTGGATTGCCAACGAGCTGCGGGTTCATGGCCCTGGCCTGCGCACCGGGGACGTGGTGACCACAGGTACCGCGATCGTGCCCGCGCCGATCGCACCGGGCGATCACTTCGAAGCCGACTACGGGCCGCTGGGCCGGCTGTCGGTGTCGTTTGCTGTCGCGAGCTGAGGCCGCTTGACCGGCTCAAGCGGCTGAGCTGAAGCCGTAAAGCGCTGCACGCATTCCAGCAGCGTGGCCAGCAGCAGGGGCTTGGTCAGAAAGGCGTTCATGCCCAGCCGCATGCACTCATCGCGGTCTTCACTCATGGCATTGGCCGTGACCGCGACGATCGGCGTGCGGGCGTTCGGGCCGCTGCCGGTGCGGATCAGACGGGTTGCTTCGAACCCGTCCATGACCGGCATGCGCAGGTCCATGAGGATCAGCGAATAGGGCTTGCTGGCGGCTTTGGACACGGCTTCTTCGCCGTCAACCGCCAGCTCGATGGAGCAGCCGATCCGCTCGAGCATCAGCAGGGCGACCTTCTGATTGACCAGGTTGTCCTCGACCAGCAAGACCTCTGGCAGCCCGCTGGACTTGAGCTTGGCTGGCCTCTCTGACGTGGTCACTTGGGTCGGGACTGGGACGGGCATCTGCGCTGAAAAATCCGTCACCGTCTGGGCCTCGGCCGTGGCGGGCGCCGGCTGCAGCGGCAGTTCAATCCAGAACAGCGTGCCCTGACCCTCCTCGCTGTCGAATCCGATCTGGCCGCCCATGGCCTCAACCAGCCGTCTGCTGATGGCCAGGCCCAATCCGGTGCCTTCGAAGCGGCGGCTGTGAGACCGATCGACCTGGCTGAAGTCGCCGAAGACCTGATCGTGCTGACCGGGTGCGATGCCCACGCCAGTGTCCCTGACCTCGAAGCGCAGGCCATCGGGCGTGCGCAGCACTTCGAGTGTCACGCCGCCCTGTTGGGTGAATTTGATGGCATTGCCCAGCAGATTGACCAGCAACTGACGCACACGCAGGCCGTCGCCCACAAAGTTGCTCTGTGCCTGCGGCTCGACGGTCACCGCAAAGCGCAGCCCTTTGTGGGCCGCTTGTGCTTCGAAGATCGCCTTCAGTGAGGCGACGCAGTCGGCCATCGAAAACGGTTCGTGGGCGAGTTCGAGACGGCCGGCCTCGATCTTGGAGAGATCGAGAATGTCGTTGAGGATGCCCACAACCGACTGGCCTGAACGAACGATGTTCGCGGCAAATTCCTGCTGCTGTGGCGCCAGCGGCGTCTCAAGCAGCAACTGCGACAGACCGATCACGCCATTGAGCGGGGTCCGGATCTCATGGGACATCGTCGCCAGAAATCGGGATTTTTCCTTGTTTGCAAGTTCGGCCTCGTCCTGAGCCTGTTGCAGCTGCTTCATGGCGCGCTGCGATTCCCGAAGGGACCGGATCAGCCAGGCGGTCAGACCGAGCAGCAAGGACGTGAGCAGCGCACTGCCGATCACCAGACGGCTGCGATAGTCCGCGCTGCCTTCCAGCACAGCCGACTCGGCTCGCCCGGCAACAAAGTGCAGGCCGTACTCGGGCAGCGACTGCCAGGAGTAGACCCTCGACTTGCCGTCGATGGGTGATTCGCGACGAAACACGCCGGACGGCGGCGCGCCCGGCAACAAGTACGGGCTGCCAGTGATCCGCTGCCCCAGCGTGCTGTTGCCGCTCGGAACTCTCGCCATGATTTCGCCGGTCTGACGCACGATCGCGACGAAATCTTCCTGACGGGTGGCCAGCTGCTTGCCAAAGGCTTCAAACAGCTCGGATCGAACCGAGATCTGGATGACGCCTGCGAAAGCACCATTGCGGACAACGGGTCGGGTCAGGTGGATGGCCCAGATGCCCGAGAGCCGACCCTTCAGCGGCTGACTGATGTACAGCTGGTCGCGGGCATGGAACTCCCGCTGAAACACAAACTGCTCGCGATCGCTCAGGTTGGTGGTGGCTGAGCCGAGCGTCGAGAAGACCAGCATGCCGCTGGCATCGATCACGGAAATCTGCGAGGCATAGCCGTCCAGGTCCTTACGGTGCCGCTCGACAATGTGTTCAGGCAGGCGCAGCTGCGCATCCAGGGCGCCTCTCGATTCGAGCAGGACTGCATCCAGATGCCGGCAGACCGAACGGGTGTATTCGGCAAAGACCGCAGCCTTGCCTTCCATGCGCAATTCGGCCTGGCGCAGGGCTGCATTTCGGGTCGACTCGACTTCATGCCAGACCGCGGTCCAGAGCGCGGCCAAAGCAAGCACGACGACAAGCAATAACAGCTGCTGGGGAAGGGGGGGGCGATTCATCGGGTTGAGCAGTCGGCGATGCTGGGGGTCAGTCGGTCTGGCTGCGCAGCACGTTTGGTCGGATCATTCGGTTGGCTGAAAAGCGGTCGAGACTGTCAGATTGCGTCAGGATTGTAAATAGCGCTGAAGCTGGACGATGTTACTCTGAAGGCATGAATGCCCTGTTATGGACGCTCGTGGCCCTGCTCATCGTGGTCGGCATCGCCGGGACGGTGTTGCCGGCCCTGCCGGGTTCGGCCCTCGTGTTTGCCGGGATCCTGCTGGGTGCCTGGATCGATGGTTTTCAGCGGGTCTCGACCGTCGTTCTGGTGGTGTGCGCCGTGCTCATGCTGCTGTCCTGGGCGGTCGATTACTTTGCCGCGCTGCTCGGTGCAAAGCGTGCCGGTGCCAGCCGCGAGGCGATCATCGGCGCGGCGATCGGCACGGTGCTGGGCGTGTTCACCGGCCTGATCGGCCTGTTGTTCATGCCGCTGGCGGGTGCGGCCATCGGCCAGTACCTGTCCGAGCGCGATGCCGGGCGGGCTGCGAAGGTCGGCATGGCCACCTGGATCGGTCTGCTGATCGGCACGGTGGCCAAGGTGGTGCTGAGCTTCGTGATGGTCGGGGTGTTCGTGGCGGCGCTCTGGTTGGGCTGACCACGCGGCTCAAGTTGGCCCGCTGGCTGCCGATGAAGCCTGCATGCGCCCAGCGACCCAGTCCTCCCCAGACCGCGCGGTCATGTCGCCTCGTACGGCTTTGGTCGTTGACGAGCAGGCGCTGGTGCGCAAGGCCCTGAAGGACCTGCTGCATTCGATCGGTTTCGAAACCGTCCAGACCGCGCAGGATCCGCTGCGGGCGATCCAGATGATGGAGTCGGAGACCTTCGGACTGGTGCTGTGCGAGGTGCGCTTTCGCTCCCGCATGACGGGCTGCGAGGTGCTGGAATACGCCCGCGCGCGGCGCCTGATCGCGCCGTCAGCCACCTTTGTGTTACTGGCTGCGGCGGCGGACCGTTCGCTGGTGGCCACCAGCCGCGAGTGGCAACCCGACGCCTTGCTGCTCAAACCTGTGGTTCCGGCCATGATGGCGCCGCGAATCGACCAGGCCCTGCAGCGGCGTGCAGCCTTTGCACCGGTGCACGAAGCCAGCCAGCAGGGCAATCCGGCTCGAGTGCTGGACTGCGTCGACCAGCTGATCGAGCAATCGAACGGGCCGACGCTGGAGATGTTGCGCTGGCGGACCCAGTCGCTGCTGGATCTGGGCCGCGTTGAGCAGGTGCGCGATGTCTGCAATCAGGCCCTCGGAATCAAGGCGTCCTTACCCTGGGCGGAGCTGGCGCTGGCGCGCTGCGACCATGAGGATGGCCGCTCCGAGCAGGCCTGCGAGCAGCTCGGCCGCATGGTCCGGCTCAACCCGTATCTGGGCGGCGCCTATGACCTGCTGGTCGAGATTCACCAGCAGGCAGGACGGGCCACCCAGGCGCTCGAGGTGGCCCAGGCCGCGGCGAGCGCGCTGGCCACTGCCCGACGGCTCAGGACGGTGGGCGAGATGGCCTATGCCAAGGGCGATCTGGCCCTGGCGGAAAGTTGCTATGTCGACCTCATCCAGACCACCAGCGGGTCACTGACCCGCAGCGGGCTCGACGTCGGGATGCTCGGGCAGGTGCTGGTCACCCAGGGGCAGGCCGAGAAAGCGATTCAGCTGGTGGCCCGATCGAGTGCCCGGATGGCCGATGATCCCGATTCTCAGGCCCTGGCCGCCGCGGTGATTGCACAGGCCCATACGGCGCGCGGTGACGGCGAGGCCGCCCAGGACTTTGCCCGCAAGGCCCTCACGCTGACCGCGACCCACAGCCCGCCCCAGGCGGTGGCGATGCTGGTTGCGCAGGGCGCGTTTGCAGCCGGTCTGAAGGACGAGGCGACGGCGCTGGTGCGCGAGACGATTGCTGCTGCGCCGATCACGGCGGTGGGCGCACTGGCCCGCAAGGTCCTGGCCGATGCCGGGCTCAAGCCCGAGGCCTTTACCCGGGCGACGCCGCCGCTTGCACCGGCTCCGCCCGCGCGGATTGCCCAGCCTGTATCCGAGGCCAGCAGCCCAGCCGCGCAGGGCCAGGGCGATCGGGAGCGCCCGGTTTCGGCCGATCTCGATGCCGCGATCGACGCCCTGCATCAGGCCCGGTTCGACGAAGCCCGGGCCCATGTCGACCAGGCCCTGCGGCGATTGCCGGCCAACCCGCTGGTGCTGATGACGGCGGTGCAGGTCTACATGATGTCGATGCACGCCCGCGGCTTCGATCCTGACACCGCCCGCGAAGTCAGGCGCTGCCTGGGCGAAGTCGATCGCCAGATTCCGGGGACACAACGGGTATTTGCAGGCCGAGCGTCTACGAGTCCGTCTACGAGTCCGGTCTGAAAAACTCGCCGCAGCGCCTGCCTCAAGTCCGGCCGCGCCGCCCCAGCCACCAGCCCAGGCCAAAACCGAGTCCGACCGCACACAGCG
Source organism: uncultured Burkholderiales bacterium (assembly GCA_903923345.1). GTDB lineage: Bacteria > Pseudomonadota > Gammaproteobacteria > Burkholderiales > Burkholderiaceae_E > UBA4615. The sequence continues at coordinate 15,760 of CAIXXI010000084.1, forward strand.
CCAGCAGTCCGAGCCATTTCAGCAGGTCGGCCGCGATGGCGCTGATCTGCGTCAAACCCGGCCAGCCCAGGCTTAGAGCCAGCCGCTGCGCGCCGGCCGCGATCGCAGCGGGGGTGAGGCTGCCGTCACCCTCGGCGCGGGCCAGTTTGATAGCTTCGTCAACGCCGGTCGCAGCCATCTCGAGCCGCTTGCGCTGTTCGATCACCGACAGTTCACCCCGCCAGTAGATTGCGCGGGCGAGTTGTCGCAGGCGCAGGTCGGCCAGGCCGAGCCCCTGGCTGGCGATGTCCGAAAGACTGCCCGGGCCGGGCGGCAGGCCCCCGAGCTGGGGTGCCATCGACAACCAGGCCAGTGCAATCGAGGTGCGCGCCATCGAGGCATCCTTGATCGGGTGAGCGTTCAGCTGCTCGTCGATCAGCCGGCGACTGTGCGCCATCGCCTGGGCGTCCAGATGACGGGCGGCCATCGCCTCGGCATCGCGAGCCAGTGCCGACGCGGCCTCGCGGGCCATCGACTGTCCTGCCGCACCGAAGGCCGCCCGAGCCGCTTTCGATTCGGTGAACGTGGCCATCTGCCGGCCCAGTAACCAGAGATCGAGCAGGGCGAGCTGGGCCGCCGGCTGCAGGCCAGCCGCGGTGGCGGCATCCAGCGTGCCGAGCTTCCAGCGCGTGGCCGCCGCCGCGATCAGCTCGTCGTCGGTCTGGGCGCGGATCCGGTCGGCCGCCTGCTGGACCTGGTCGGCCATGCGTTCGGCCAGCAGGCGAGCCTGCAGCCGCCCGGCGGTCTCGGCAGCCGCAAGGGGGGCCGATGAGACGGTGAAACGGAGGTCCTGCATGCGAACCGACGGCAGGTGGCGGTAGGCCAGAAAGGCCACGACGCTCAAAGCCACGACCGCCCCAGCCAGCGCAGCCAACAGTGAGCGCACGCTGACCAGGCCGCTTGGGCTCATGTTCCCGCGATGGTCGCCGACGCGTTCAGTCGGGCCCGGCTGACCTGCGCGATGCGCTCCTCGAGCTGGTTGTGCACGAAGTGCAGGTGCGCCCGCAGGGAGTACAGGTCTGCGCTGAAAGCCAGCGGCGTGCCGGTCGAGACCAGCTGAGCATCGATCTGATGCAGGCGTCGCAGCTGATCTTTGCTGTCGCCGCGCCCGGCCATCACGGCCGCCTCGATCATGTGCAGCTCGCCATACCAGCGGTAGATACGCCGACGCATGTGCCAGCGCCAGGCAATCGGGCCGAAGTGGGCGATCGGGCCGACGAATGCCACCAGCGGCAGCGCAAAGAACAACAGGCGTTGCGCCCAGATCGCCTGAGACAGCGGCAGGTACTGGCGCAGGAAGCCGGGCCCGTTCTTGTAATAGCGCTCGGCTTCCGATGACAGCGGAAAGGGGCCGGGTTCAGTATTTGGAAATAGACCGGGCTTTGCCAGGATCGATCCCGATCCATGCACCTGACGGGCCGCTTCGATCATCAGATCGATAACGAGGGGGTGCAGGTCTTCACGAGCCAGCAATACGGCGGTGGTGGCGACCAAGGTCACGTCCTGCGAAGGCAGGTCGTCGTGCGGGACGATCGACCCGGCCGGCAGGACCAGCTTGTGCAGGTAGGGCGCGCGCCGGGTCATTGCATCGGCACGACTCAGGCTGACCAGATGCAGCTTGGGATTGCTGAGCACCTTGGCAACGATCGGCGCCTTGGGCGAGGTCAGGAAGAAGACGGCATCCAGTGCACCGGACTCCAGCGCCTCGATGGCGGGATAACCGCCGATCTCGAAGTACTCGAGTTGCCCGCGCCCGCTGTTGTCGGCAGGCTTGTCCAGGCCATAGTCCTTGATCAGTGCTGTAGCCACCACGTTGCTGCCGGAACCCACCGGGCCGATGGCCACCTTCTTGCCGGCCAATTCGCGAATGTCGGTGATCTCTTTGCCGGCATGGGTGAGCAGCCACATCGGCTCATAAAAGACATGGCCGAGCATGACGATCTTCTGCTGTCCGGCTGGCGTGGGCAGTCCGGTCTGGAAGAGCGCCAGATCGACACCGCTGTTCGGATCGGACAGTCGATTCAGATTCTCGACCGCGCCGGTCGACGGCCGCAACTCGAGTTCGATGCCGTGCTTGGCCAGTTCCACGCGATATTGCTCGGCAAAGGTTTGGTAACCCCCGCCTGCGCTGCCGGTCGAGATCACCACCCGGCTGGGCGGAACCGGCTTGAGCAGAAACGCGGTCGCGGCCAGAGTGGCCAGGGCCAGAGCCGCCAGGGTCGCGAGCCACCAGGGATTGAAGCCGGCCGGCCGCACCGGTAGATCGGCCGGTCTCGAGGGTTTAGGGGAGAGTTCGGGTTGGTCCATCGGGCGCAGGTCGCAGGTCGCAGGTCGCGGGTGGATTCGAGCCAGTCGAGTCTAGCTCACGTGTGTGATGCTTCAGGTGACGCCAGCAGCGTCCGATACAGGTCGGCATAACGCGAGGCCGGCGCCTGCCATGAGGTGTCCTGGGCCATCGCCCTGCGGATGATCTGTTGCCAGGCGGGCGGCTGGTGCCACAGGGTGTGGGCCCGATGCAGGGCACCGGCCAGCGCCTCGGACGAGGCGCCGTCGAAGGCAAATCCGGTGGCCCGATCCTCGCGCAGCGCCGATTCATCGGCATCGACCACGGTGTCGGCCAGTCCGCCCACCCGGTGCACCAGCGGCAGGGTGCCGTAGCGCAGGCCATAAAGCTGGGTCAGTCCGCAGGGCTCGAATCGGGACGGCACTCCGATCAGGTCGGCCCCGGCGATCAGGCGATGGGCGAAGGCCTCGTCATAGCCGATGCGCACCGCAACCCGCCCCGGATGCGCCTCAGCGGCGGCGCGCCAGGCCTGTTCCAGACCGGCGTCGCCGGTCCCCAGGAGGGCGACCTGTCCGCCCAGTGCCAGCCAGTTGCCCAGCGCCCCAAGCAGCAGGTCGAGCCCTTTTTGCGGCGTCAGCCGGCTGACCACCGTCAGCAGCGGTGCCTGCGGGTTTGCCTCCAGGCCGCACTCGACCTGAAGGGCCTGCTTGCAGGCCGACTTCCCCTCCAGATGCTGGGCATCGTAGGGGGTGGCGATCGCCGGATCTGCCGCCGGGTTCCAGACCCCGGTGTCGATGCCATTGACGATCCCGGAGAGCGCCTGGGCCCGATGCTGCAGGACCGGCTCGAGTTGTTGCCCTTCGGCCGGGGTCAGGATCTCGCGGGCGTAGGTCGGGCTGACCGTGGTGATCCGGTCAGCAAACATCAGCCCGCCCTTCAGAAACCGCAGGTCGCCATGAAACTCGATGCCGGCCGGACCGGACATCCAGTCAGGCAGTTGCAGCCCGGCAAATCCTTCCACCGGGAACCGTCCCTGGTAGGCCAGGTTGTGCACCGTGAGCACGCTGCGCGAGCGACGTTCGGTGCCGGCATGGGCCCCGTGCGCCGCCAGATACACCGGCGTCAGGGCGGCATGCCAGTCATGGGCGTGCAGAATCTGGGGTGACCAGTTCGGATCGAGGCCGCCCTCGGCCAATTGCGCTGCGACCCAGCCCAGCAGGGCAAAGCGCAAGGCGTTGTCCGGCCATTCGCTGCCGCTCGGGCCGAGATACGGATTGCCCCGGCGCGCAAAGAACCAGGGCGCATCGATCAGATAGACCGGGATCGGATAGCCTGGAAGGCGCCCGCGCAGCAGCGTGACCCGCCCGGCACCGAAGGCCGGGCCGCATTGCACAATCACCCGCGCCGATTCGATTGCTTCGCGCAGGGCCGGGTAGCCGGGCAGCAGCAGCCGCGCATTCAGGCCGATGTCGTGCTGGGCAACCGGCAGCGCCGCCACCACATCGGCGAGCCCCCCGGTCTTGACCAGCGGAAACCACTCGGCCGCCGCATGCAGCACCCGCAGCGAACCGCCAGCTTTCATTCGAGTCGGGCGAGCATGTCGCGGGTGATCAGGGTGACGCCGTTTGCGGTGCGGTTGAAGCGGGCGGCATCGAGTTCGGGGTCCTCGCCCACGACCAGCCCGTCGGGCACGATGCAGCCGCGATCGACGATTGTCCGGGTCAGGCGCGCACCCCGTCCGATCTGCACCTCCGGCAGCAGCACCGACCAGGACACCTTCGAGTACGAGTGCACGCGGCAGCTCGAAAACAGCAGCGAGCGGTCCAGGGAACCGGAAATGATGCAGCCACCCGAAACCATCGACTCCACCGCGGTGCCTTTTCGCTCCCCGGTGTTGTGAACGAACTTCGCGGGCGGCAGCTGTTCCTGATAGGTCCAGATCGGCCAGTCCCGGTCGTAGAGGTTCAGGTCCGGGTCGGTTGCGGTCAGGTCGATATTGGCCGACCAGTAGGCATCCAGCGTGCCGACGTCGCGCCAGTACGGCTGTTTGCCGGGTTCGGTGCCGACGCAGCTCAGCCCGAACGGATGGGCCACAGCGTGCCCGGCCCGCACCAGTGCCGGGATGACATCGCGGCCGAAGTCGTGTTGGGTGGTGTCGCCGCTCATGTGCCGCGGCAGCTCGTCATAGAGCAGCTCAGCATCGAACAGGTAGATGCCCATGCTGGCCAGGCTGGTGTCAGGACGGCCCGGAATGGTGTCCGGTTCGGCCGGCTTTTCGTTGAATTCCAGGATGCGGTTGCGCTCGTCGACCTTCATCACGCCGAATGCATGCGCCTCACTGCGTGGCACCTCGATGCAGCCGACCGTGCAGGCCGCACCATGCTCGACATGGTCGACCAGCATGCGGGTGTAGTCCATCTTGTAGATGTGATCGCCGGCCAGCACGAGGATGTAGTCGGGCCGGTGGGCGCGCAGGATGTCGAGGTTCTGAAAGACCGCATCGGCGGTGCCGCGATACCACGAGGCTTCATCGATGCGCTGCTGCGCCGGCAGCAGGTCAACGAACTCGTTCATCTCGGACTTGAGAAAGCCCCAACCCCGCTGGATGTGGCGCAGCAGGCTGTGGGATTTGTACTGTGCCAGCACGCCCATGCGCCGGATGCCCGAGTTCAGGCAGTTGGACATGGCGAAGTCGACGATCCGGAACTTGCCGCCGAAGTAGACCGCCGGTTTGGCGCGGGTGTCGGTGAGCTGGCCCAGGCGACTGCCGCGCCCGCCGGCCAGCACCAGTGCAACAGCACGACGAGGAAGTTGAAGGCGGGCCAGCGCTTTTTCGGTCATCGATCCACTCCTGGCGGCCGCGCCGCAATGAATTAGTGTACGAAATCCGATGCCCCTGGACTCGTTATGGTGGAGCAGATCACTGAATTATGCTTCGCTCGCGTCTGCCCCAACCCGTCAGTGTCTCAATTGGGCGTGACAAGCGCGCTTCCCCGGAGTCGACATGATTGAACTGCTCAGCCAGCCTCAGGTCTGGATCGCCTTTATCACCCTCACCGCGCTGGAGCTGGTGCTGGGTATCGACAACATCATCTTCATCTCGATCCTGGTCGATAAACTGCCGGTGACGCAGCGCGAAACCGCCCGGCGCATCGGCCTGTTCCTGGCGATGTTCATGCGCATCGGCCTGCTGTTCCTGCTGTCCTGGATCATCGGACTGACGGCCCCGATCTTCACGCTGCCGGTGTTCGAGCATGCCATCTCCGGGCGGGATCTGATCCTGATCGTGGGCGGCCTCTTCCTGGTCTACAAGAGCACGCATGAAATTCACCAGCTGCTCGAGGGTGAAGCAGGCAGTGAGTCGCGTGCGGTTGCCGCATCGTTTGCTGCGGTGATCGGGCAGATCATGTTGATCGACCTGGTGTTTTCCCTGGACTCGATCATCACCGCAGTCGGCATGGTCGATCGCATCGAAGTGATGATCGCTGCGGTGGTCGTGTCGGTTGTGCTGATGATGCTGTTTGCGCCGGCGATCGGGCGGGTGGTCTCGAACCACCCGACGCTCAAGATGCTGGCGCTGTCGTTCCTGCTGGTGGTCGGTGTGGTGCTGATCGCGGACGGCTTCGAGCACCATGTGCCCAAGGGCTACGTGTACTTTGCGATGGCGTTTTCGGTCGCGGTCGAGGTGCTCAATATCCGGATGCGCCGGCGGCGCACCGACCCGGTCAAGTTGCGCGAACCCTACACGGACTGACGGCGCGAGCCGTCCTCAGTTGTCCGAGGGGTCGTCGCCCGACTCGTGCGGCTGCGAGCCGCGCTTGACTTCGACCATGTCGAGTTCGCGCACCTGACGCAGCAGGTCCTCGAGCGCGCCCTTGGGCAAAGCACCGGGCTGCGAAAACACAATCACCTGCTCGCGAAAGATCATCAGGGTCGGAATCGAGCGGATGGCGAAATGCCCGGCCAGCGCGCTCTCTTCGTCGGTATTGACCTTGATGAACTTGACGTCCGGGTTTTCGGCAGCGACCTGCTCGAAGATCGGCGCAAACGACTTGCAGGGCCCGCACCAGGGCGCCCAGAAGTCGATCAGGACGATGTCGTTGCTGCCGACGGTGGCATCAAATTGGGCAGTGGCGAGGGATTCGACGCTCACGGGCGGATTCCGTTGGCTGAGGGGCGGCTGCCAGTGTAGCCATTTCGGGATCGACTGCCGGCCAGGTCGGCCGGAAATGATTCGATCGAGGCCAGGTAGGTGGCTTCGACCTGACTGACGATGCGCTCCCAGCTCATGGATTCGGCGCTGGCACGTGCGTTTGCGGCCATCGATACGGCTGACAGCGGGTCGCTGGCGAGTTGGGCGGCCATCTCGACGAAGCGATCAGCCCGCCCGACCGGAGCCAGCAGGCCGTTTTCGCGATGACGGATCAGCTGGCCCGCGGCGGCGCAGTCGTAGGCCAGCACGGCCAGTCCACTGGCCATCGCCTCGGGCACCACATTGCCGTAGGTTTCGGTCAGGCTGGGAAAGATGAAGTAATCGGCGCTGGCGTAGTGAGCCGAGAGGGCCTCGCCACTTTGTGCGCCGGCGAAGATCGAGGTGGGGCTGCGGGCCTGCAATTCACGGGCTGCCGGGCCGTCGCCCACGAGCACCACTTTCAGGTCGGGCGCAACGCGCCGCATCGCCTCGGTGGCGTCCAGGAACAGGCCCAGGTTTTTTTCAGGGGCCAGCCGACCGACGACCAATGCCACCCGAGTGTTTTCTCTGCAGCCCCAGCGTGCCCGAAGCTCTGCGCTGCGTTTGGCCGGATCGAACTTGACGGTGTCGACGCCGCGCGCCACGACCCGCAGCCTTCTGAAGCCGTATTCCTGCAGTTCCCGTGAGAGTGCTTCCGTGGGCACCATGGTGAACTGCGATCGGTTATGGAATTTGCGCAGATACGACACGATGGGCTTGTGCAGCCAGCCCATGCCGTAGTGCCGGCTGTAGGCATGAAAGTTGGTGCGAAAGTCGGAGCAGACAGGCAGTTTCAGCCGAATCGCGGCCTGAAGCGCCGACCAGCCCAGGGGCCCTTCGGTGACGATGTGGACCAGGTCCGGGCGGTGCCGAGACCAGTGGTCCACCAGCGCGCGTTTGGCGGGCAGGCCCATGCGCAGGTGCGGATAGCGGGGGATCGGCAACCCCCGCAGCAGCACTTCGTTGAGTCCGAGCGCGTCGGTGCCGGCGGAGTCGTCCGAGTTCTGACGCGGGCGCACCAGCCGGACGTGGTGGTCCCGGTCGCGCAGGCCCTGCACCACCCGGGCGGTGGTCAGCGAAACCCCGTTGACTTCAGGCGGATAGGTTTCGGTGACGACAGCCACACGCAGGGTTCGGCGAGTGGGCGGGAGATCGTCGACACGGATGGCCGACAAACGGTCATGATCCAACATCACAACAGGATGACAGCGCTGCGCAACAAAGTGATGACGATTCGGTTGGAGGCCACAGGTGTGGCGCACGCCCGTCACCGCCTGTCGCGTCAGTGATACGTTCGTCGGTGAACTCGATTTGTCATCGATAAGTCACACCTTCTTCACATAGCTTGGTCACCATCCGGTCACACCAAAAATGGCGCGGCCTTGGTGGCTGATTCCCGGACGGAGAACCATGAAAGATTTCCTCGAGCAGTTGCGTGTCCAGCGTTGGGACGACCATCGCTTCTACCATCACAGCACCATCAATCAGTCGCTGCATCTGATCAGCGCGCTGAGTTTTCTGGTCGCTTATGCCCTTCTCTTTGTTGACCCGGCCATCTCGGGCCTGGTTGCCTGGCTGGTCTCGATGACCACGCGCCAGTGCGGCCACTTCTTCTTTGAGCCCAAGGGCTATGACCAGGTCAACCAGGTCACCCATGAGTACAAGGAAGACGTCAAGGTCGGCTACAACCTGCGTCGCAAGGTGGTGCTGATGGCGATCTGGGCCATCTCGCCGCTGGTGCTCTGGATGGATCGCAGCCTGCTCGGTCTGATTGAGCCGAGCGTGGGCTCGTGGGAATTCGTGCGCGATGTCGGTCTGCTGTGGCTGGCCCTCGGCGTGGGCGGTCTGGTCTTCCGGGTGTTGCAGCTGACTGTTCAGCAAAGCTTCATGACGGGCGTGGTCTGGGCGACGAAGATCATCACCGACCCGTTCCATGACGCGAAGCTCTATCACCGGGCGCCGTTGCGCCTGATGCGTGGCGAACTGATCGATCCGATGGATTCGGTCAGTCGCCACGGCTGATTCGTCAGACGCGGTCTTCCCCAGAGAAGCGCCGCGCCAGCAGTTCCTTCAGGATCCCGCGCCGGATCGAGCGATCGGTCAGCGCGGGATTTTTCCACCACCAGCCGTCCTGCTGCATGCGGGTGCCTGCTTCGATGAAGCGCTGCAGAGCCGCTTCGAAGTCGGCATCAGTGTAGTTCAGGCTGAAGACCATCCGGCCGGTCCCGACCCACGACAAGGCCAGTCCGGCGTCCCGAAGGTAGTACTGGAGCATCCAGTTGTAGCGGCTTGGTTCGGTGTAGTAGACCGTCCAGATAGAGGACAGGTTCGCGACCCTGACCGGCAATCCGGCCTCTTCGAGGCGTTGATTGAAGCGCGCGGCGCGGCTGTTCCAGCGCTCATCGAGTCCATCGTAGAGCGCGCTGATCTCCGGGGTTTCCAGCCGATCCAGGAATGCGGCCATCGCACCCATGACATGCGGATGAGAGTTGAATGTGCCGCGGGCAAAGCAGATGTCGGCCGGGCGTTCGTCGCGCCAGCGCCGCATCAGGGCGGCGCGACCGCAGACGACACCGACCGGCAGTCCGCCGCCCAGCGTCTTGCCGTAGGTGACCATATCGGCCTGCACACCGAAGTACTCCTGTGCGCCGCCGCGGGCGAGGCGAAATCCGACGAAGACTTCGTCGAAGATCAGCACGATGCCGCGCGCGGTACAGACCTCGCGCAACTTGCGCAGCCATTCGGTGTACGCGGCGCGATCGAATCCGGCACGGCGCGAACTGTCGACCAGCGAGGAATCGCCGGGCGCGGATTTGTTCGGGTGCAGGGCCTGCAGAGGGTTGATCAGCACGCAGGCGATGTCCTTGCGGGTGCTCAGCACCTTCAGCGCCCGATCGCTCATGTCGCTCAGGGTATAGACATCGCGCGGCTTGACCGGATTGCCGGGGCCGGGCTGCACGTCCTCCCACCAGCCGTGGTAGGCGCCGGTGAAGCGCACAAGATGCGTGCGGCGGGTGTGATAGCGGGCCAGACGCACTGCCTGCATGACCGCCTCGGTGCCGGACATGTGAAAGGAGACTTCGTCCAGGCCCGAGAGGCGCTTGAGGCGCTCGACGTTATCAGCGACCACCGGATGCAGGCCACCGAGTACGGCGCCGAGCTGGGCGACGCGGCTGGCACCGTCGGCCATGCAGTCCTTGTAGAAATCATTGCCAAAGACGTTCACGCCGTACGAGCCGGTGAGATCGTAAAAGACGTTGCCGTCAAGGTCGGTGACCGTGACGCCACTGCTCGATTGAACGAAGGCGCCGACCGGCAACTGCTCGCGCACGTAACGGCTGTATTGGAACGGGACGCGATAGGCGCCGGTGAACTGCAGGTCCGAGATGCCTTCACGGGCCCGGCGGGTCATTGCAATCGACTCCGGAAACTTGCCTTTGAAGGCGGCCGAGAGGGCGGCCATCCCGGCCCGTCGCTTGAGCACGACGTCGGGGGGCGCGTCATCCGAGGCGTAAAAGCGCGCTTCGTCATAGGTATAGCCCGGCAGCAGGCCTGCGACCCGCTTGGCCATGCGCGAATGTCCGGCCAGAGACGGGTGCTTGGCCCGAGACAGTTGCAGTCGACGGTGAAGTCGCGGCAGGGTCACTGCAGCGGCACCGGCCAGCAGGGCATATAAGGTGATCGTTTCGTCCATCAGGGCGTCCAGCAAAGAGTCATCAGAAAAACAGACTTCCACCTGTAACCTAAGCGCTTGACATATCGATGAAACCCTCATTGTCCACTGACCCCACCGCCACGCCTCAGGCGCCTGTTTCCAGGCTTGCTGCACTGAGGGATCGACTGCTGTTGCAGGAAGACCTGAACTTCCTGCTGACCAACCGTGTACCGCGGATAGGGTTGACGCACCTCATGGGATGGTTCAGCCGGATCGAGAGTCCCTTGCTGGCCAAGCTGTCGATTCGCGTCTGGCGGCTGTTTACCGACCTCGATCTGAGCGATGCGCGCGAGCAGCGATTCGGCAGTCTGCATGCGTGTTTCACCCGGGCGCTCAAGCCGGGTTCACGGGTGTTCGATGCGGACCCTTCGGTGATTGCCAGCCCATGCGATGCGATCGTCGGCGCCTGCGGCAGTCTCGAGGGCATCAATGCCCTGCAGGCGAAAGGCTCGTCGTATTCGATGGCGGAACTGCTCGGGGACCCGGCTGTGGCAGAGCGGTTCCGGGGCGGTCGATACGTCACGCTGAGACTGACCTCGGCGATGTACCACCGGTTTCATGCGCCCGACGAGGGTCGACTGAAGCATGTCACGTACATCACCGGCGACACCTGGAACGTCAATCCGATCGCGCTGGATCGGGTCGAGCGTCTGTTCTGTCGCAACGAACGTGCGGTGCTGCATACCGAGCTGGTGGGCGGGGCGCCGGTGGCCTTGATCGCGGTCGCAGCCATTCTGGTGGCCAGTGTGCGGCTGCATGCACTGGATGTCCGGCTTCACCTGCGCTACAAGGGGCCCAACGAGATTGATTGCGATGTGCCCTTTGCACGCGGCGAGGAGCTGGGCTGGTTCGAGCACGGCTCCACGATCATTGTGCTGGCCCCGCCTGGATTCGAGCTGTGCGAGGGGATCACAAGCGGCACCCGGCTGCGGGCTGGCATGAGGCTGATGGCCAAGGGAGCCGCTGCAGCCTGATCTGCAGGGCGGCTCCGCTTGCCCGCTGACAGGTGATCAGGCGCTGGCGCTGGGCAGCGCCTTCATGCGCTCGTACAGGGCGACGATGTTCTTGTTGGCCGGATTGATCGGCTGGGCGATGTTGCCCCCGAAATCGAGGAACACGAACAAGAGGACATCGGCCAGTGTCATGCGATTGCCGCAGACGAAGGGGCGTCCGGCGATCAGACCATCAAGCCAAGTCAGCTTTTCCTGGGCGAGGGCTTTGAGGTCGTCTGCTGCCTGGGGAATCACCCGGATGCGCGACTGGAACATCTTGAGGCCCTCCGAAAACCGGAAGCCGTTGGCCATCGGTTCGATGATGTTCAGGTCGATGCGACGCACCCACATCCGCGTTTCGGCTCGCTCCTGCGCGGTGCTGCCGATCAGGGTCTTGCCAGCTGGCCCGATTTCGTCGAGGTACTCGCAGATGGCAGTGATTTCGGCCAGGACCATGCCGTCGTCGAGTTCGAGGCAGGGCATCTGCCCGGCCGGGTTCTTGGCGAGATAGGGCGTTTGACGGTTTTCGCCGCCGCGAAGATCGATCTTCGTGCTGGGCAGGTCGACGCCGCGTTCAGCAGCGAACATGCGAACGACGCGAGGGTTCGGTCCGACTGAGTCATAAAACAGCATGGCGGTCTCTTTGGCAGGTGGGGAAGCGCCGCAGCTTAACGGCGGGATCCGGGATCGGGCCAGCATGTTGGTCCACAAACGAAACCGCTACTTGGCCAGTCATCCAGACTTGTGGAGGTTGAGGTGGGGCGGTCAATCGACATTGGCCAGATCGACCTGCCGCAAGGCCAGGTCGATCAGAACCTGCTGACAGGCAATCTGCTCGGCGCCGATCGAGAACACGGTTGCGGGCGGCAGTTCGATGAAGGCATCGGTTTCGCTGCCCTCGACAACCAGGCGCATGCCGGCGCGTCGGGCGATTGTGCGCATCGGCTGATTTTCAGACAGGCAGTGCATGAAGAGCTCGACCACCCCCCGGTTGCGGGCGTACAGGACTGCGCGTTCGAACATCGCCGATGCGATGCCTTGATGCCGAGCTTGAGGCAGCACCGACAGGCCCAGTTCGACTGCGCCTCGATACAGCGCGAGGTGAGTGAGGCCAAGCAATTGGTCGCCTGACCGTACGCCGAGAACCGCGTCTGATTCCAGGTCAATGCCGTCAACGTACTGGCGCAGCCAGATCCGGTCAGGCGTACGCCCGAAGCGAAGTCGCAGGTCATCAGATGAGAGCCGAGCAAAGTGCTGTTGCATTGCGGCACGATCCGATTCGCCAAGGAAGTAGGGCAGCTTGGTCTTTTCGATCAGTTTCATCATGAACACCCCCCAAAGGGGCAGGGTACCTGTTTGAAGAACTGTTTGTTGCACTGCAGCATGACTGTGAATCGATTCGGGTCCTGTTTGGGTCCGGGCGGTGCGCCAGGATCACTTGCCTTGTGCTCAAGCCGCGAGCTTCAGAACTTCAATGACCTCTGCCACTTGGGTCAAGGGCCTGGGGTTATTGCGCAGGTTGACGTACTCGAGCGCACGCACGGCAATTTCATCGAACTGCTCAGGGCCAATGCCGACCTCCCGCAGGGTGCCGGGCAGATTCAGAGATCGAACCAAACGGGCGACCAGATCGGCTGCCGGGATGTCAGGGTGCCCACTGGCGTCCGACAATGCCTGCTGGCGGCTGGCATTCACCGCAGCATTCCAGCGCAACACCGCCGGCAGCATCACACAGGAGGTATGGCCGTGGGCGATGCCGAAGGTCGCGCCCAGGGCATAGCCGATACCGTGGCTGGCACCCACCCGGGCACCCGCGGCCGACCCGGCGATCGCCTGCCACATGCCGAACTGAGCCTGCAGTCGGGCATGCAGGTCGGTTGGATCGGCCGCAATCCGCGGCAATGACTGGGCAAGCAGACGCCAGCCCTGCAGGGAGTGCGCCTCGGTGGCCGGGTTGGCCATCGGAGAGCAGAAGGACTCGACCGCATGGTCGACTGCACGGATCGCCGTGTTGAAGAGCAGATCGAGCGGTGTATCGAGTGTGGCGGCCGGATCGAGAATGACACTGACAGGCACCATCAGGCGGTGGCTGTAAGACTGCTTCGTGTGGGTGACGGACTCGGTGACCCCGGCATTCGGAGTGAACTCGGAGGCGGAGAGTGTCGTGGAGACGGCGATCATGCGTGTCGCACCGACCGGTGCCTGAATGCGCCGTGTGAGTTCCCCGGTGAGCTGGTTGCGATAGGGCTCCATCGATTCGGGGCTATCGAGGTTCATCCAGAGCGCCATCAGCATCGCTTTCGTTGCATCGATGACCGAACCACCGCCCACGGCAACCAGCAGGTCGGCACCCGCTGACCGGGCAGCGCGCGCGCCTTCGATCACATCTTCCCTCGGGCTGTGCGCACTGATGCGTGCGAAGCTGCCGCAATGGAGATCGCCCAGAGCGTGCTCGATGCGCTGCAGCGGACCGTTCTGCAGGCGCCCGAGTGATCGACCAGAGGTGAGAAAGACCCGTTTTGCGCCAAGGCGCTCGACTTCATCGCACACCGCCCTCTCGGCGGCCAAGCCAAAGAGCACCTGCTCCTGGGACTGGATGATGTAGGTGCCGCTGGGCAGTGAAGGGCGTTCAGAACTCATGTCGATTTCCGGTGGCGTGAATGCGTGGGAGAGGGTCAGGGCAGATTACACGGCCTGGCTCGATGCAGGGGCCTTGCAACTCGGTCTTGATGCCTAAGCCTCGAGTCTTAGGCAGGTCGATCGCAAACGAGCCTTAGGGCGGGTAATCTCTGTCGTCCAAGCCTTGCATTCACACACCCGCGAGCCATCTATGCCGACCCATCCCAACCCCTATCGACAAGGCCTCGATCGCAATCCGGCTAACCATGTCCCATTGACACCGTTGTCGCTGCTGGACTGGGCGGCCGATGTCTATCCCGAGCGCTGTGCCGTCATTCACGGCAAGCTGAGGATGTCCTGGGCGCAATTGAGGTCACGCTCGCGCAGGCTTGCTGCGAGCCTCGCTGGGTTGGATATCGGCGATGGCGATACTGTTGCAGTCATGCTGCCCAATACGCCTCCGATGATCGAGGCGCACTACGGTGTGCCCATGTCAGGGGCGGTGCTTCACTGCATCAACACGCGGCTGGATGCGGCGACGGTGGCCTTTGTGCTGGAGCACTCGGACAGCAAAGTGCTGATCGTTGATCGTGAGTTTTCGATCACGGCCCGAGACGCAATCGAAAATCTGAAGGCGGCTGGCAAGCGCGTGCCTCAGATCATTGATGTCGATGATCCCGAGTTCGAGGGTCCGGGTGAGCGCCTCGGTTCAACTGACTATGAAGCGTTGTTGGCCGGTGGTGATCCTTCTTTTGAACCGCGCATGCCAGCAGATGAATGGGATGCGATTGGTCTGAATTACACCTCGGGCACCACCGGCAACCCGAAGGGCGTGGTGGTCCACCATCGCGGCGCCTACCTCAATGCGGTCGGCAATGTGCTGGCGTGGAGCTTGCCGCGACATCCCACCTACCTGTGGACACTGCCCATGTTCCACTGCAATGGATGGTGTTTTCCCTGGACGCTTGCGGCTGTCGCCGGTACCAATGTGTGTCTCAGAAGGGTCGATCCGGAGCTGATCTTCTCGCTGATTCGGGAGCATCGGGTGAGTCACTATTGCGGCGCACCCATCGTGCATTCCATGCTGATTTCTGCCCCGGCATCATTGCGTGCAGGTATCGACTGGCCTGTAAAGGCCATGGTTGCGGGTGCTGCACCACCGGCAGCCATGATCGAGGGGATGGCTCGGCTCGGCTTCGATGTAACCCATGTGTACGGATTGACCGAGGTCTATGGCCCGGCGGCCGCCTGCGCCAAGCATGAGCATTGGGCGTCATTGCCGCTGGCCGAGCAGGTCGAACTCAATGGCCGTCAGGGCATGCGTTATCAGCTTCAGCAGGGCTGTACCGTGGTCGACCCCCAGACCCTGCTTGAAGTGCCCCGAGATGGCGAAACCATGGGCGAAGTGGTGTTCCGCGGCAATGTGGTGATGAAGGGCTATCTCAAGAATCCCGCCGCCACCACCGAGGCCTTCGCGGGTGGATGGTTCCATACCGGCGACCTAGGCGTGCTCCACGCTGATGGCTACGTGAAACTCAAGGACCGCGCCAAGGACATCATCATTTCGGGAGGAGAGAACATCTCGTCCATCGAGGTGGAAGACGCGCTCTACAAGCATCCGGCCGTGATGGCGGCGGCTGTGGTCGCCCGACCCGATGAGAAATGGGGCGAAACACCGATAGCCTTTGTGGAGCTGCGCGTGGATCATCGGCCTGCCGATGCTGCGGCTGAGGCGGCGCTGGCGCAGGTCATCATGGAGCACTGCCGAGCGCATCTTGCGCGCTTCAAGTGTCCGCGCGAGGTGCGGTTTACCGAGCTGCCCAAGACCTCCACGGGCAAGATTCAGAAACACCTGTTGCGGGCAGAGCTGAAGTCGGCGAGTGCGATCGGTTGATGGACGTACTTGATCCTCTGATGCAATGCAGGGCAGGAGACCAACATGAACCAGACTGACAAGCCTTCGGATCAACATGACGCTGCTGCGGTGCTGGGCACTGTAGCTGGGTGGGTGAATGAGGCCCAGCGGATTGTGGTGCTCACCGGTGCCGGCATTTCAACCGACTCAGGCATCCCGGATTTTCGAGGCCCACAGGGCGTATGGACCCGTAATCCGCAGGCCGAAAAGCAGGCCACCCTTCAGCATTATCTGGCGGATGCGGAAGTCCGCCGTGCGTCGTGGCAGGCGCGTTTGCATCATCCGGCCTGGAGCGCCACGCCTAATGACGGTCACCGAGCGGTGGTCACCCTTGAGCGTCGCGGCAAGTTGCACGCGCTCATCACGCAAAACGTCGATGAGCTGCACCAGATCGCCGGAAATTCGCCCGAGAAGGTCATCGAGGTGCACGGCACCATTCGACGAGTGATGTGTTGGGATTGTCAACGCCGTCAGCCGATGACCGAAGTGCTCGAGCGGGTGCGCGCTGGCGAACTCGACCCTCGATGCGAAGTGTGCAGCGGCATCATGAAGAGCGACACGATTTCCTTCGGTCAGGCGCTGGTGCCCGAGGTCATTGAGCGGGCGTTTCAGGTGGCCGAAGAGACTGATCTGCTGATCGCCATCGGCAGCACGCTGCAGGTGCAGCCGGTGGCGGGTGTGGTGCCCACCGCCCGACGTGCCGGTGCTCGGGTCATCATCATCAATGCCCAGCCGACGGCCTGCGATGATCTGGCGCATGCCGTGATGCAGGGCTCGATCGGGCAGTTGTTACCAGCGATTTGTGGGCAGGCTCAGCTGAGCTGATTCAGCTGAGCGGAGTCAGCCCGCACCTGATTCGGTCAGGCGCGCGTTCGGCTGCTCATCTTTCAGACGTACACCCGTGCTACCCAGCCTGCGCGCGCCCTGCAACAGACCCGACAGCGTTCCAGCGGCTTGCATGTAAGACAGGCCTTCAGGGCGGATGTTCGAAATGCAGTTGCGCTCGGCATCTGTGCGACCGACTTGCGGGGACCAGGTGAGGTAAATCCCAAGGCTATCGGGTGAACTCAATCCAGGGCGCTCACCCACCAGCAATGCGACGGCGCGGGCGCCCAGCAGCTCGCCGACCTCGTCACCCAAGGCCACGCGTGATTGCTCCGCGATGACTACCGGGCCGATCGACCAGTCGGGCAGGCGTTCGCGCGCAGCGATCAGCATCGGCAGAGCATGTCGCGTGATGGCGAGCGCAGACAAACCGTCGGCCAGCACGAAGATGAGTTCGGGGCGTTCGGGTGTGTCCGGGCGTGCTGCACGGAGCCGTTCACGACTCGATTCGTTGAGTCTGCGACCGAGGTCGGGCCTGCGCAGATACTGCGCGCGATCAGTGGCCTGACTCTGAGCGTGCAAGGACTCAAAACCCGCCAGCGCCAGTTCCACCGCGAGAGAGGCTGCATCAAGTGTCGTGTGGACGGCGTCTCGGGCCTGCGCATGTGCCAATGAAAACTCAAGCAGCGCGCCAGTGGGTTGACTGATGCCGCTGCGCCCCAGCCCGATTCGCGCAGGCGTGAAGGCACGCAGACCCGCCCAGGCATCGGGCAGGGTCGCAGGCACCGTGGCAGCGCCTTGCGGTGTCAGGTCGGTGGGTTCAGGCGTATCGGTCATCAAAGCAGCGGCTACACCAGGAATAAAGGGGCTCGTGTCATCTTCAGATCGACTGCATGAGCTTCATTGCACCCAGCAGCAGGGCCGCCTGCGCGGTCATTGCGCCCAGCATCCAACGCGTGAGGTCAAGTTTGACTCCAGCGATCTCGGTTCGCAGCTGGGCGATCTCAACTCGCACCGCGGCAATTTCGCTTCGGACTTCCGTTCGCAGTTCAGCGATCTCGGTGCGCACATCAGCAATCTCGGTGCGTACCTCAGCGATCTCGGTGCGCACCTCTGCAATCTCCGTGCGCAGCTCAGTGCGCACCTCGGCCAGATCGGCGCGCAGCCCGGCCAGTTCGACGCGCACTTGAGACAGCCCCGTCTGACCCTCGCGGCGCACCTCGTCCAACTCTACGCGTGAGGCATGCTGGGAGGATTGAAGACTGACGCGCTCAGAAATCGAGGCGTCGATGGCGTCCACGATGGCGCGAGCGCGCTGTGCCGGCACGCCGACCGACAGCAACACTTCCACCAGAGCGAGCGTCAATGAACCCATGGCGGCAGGTTAACAAGCGTCGGTCCGGCAGGCAATCAGGCTTAGGTACTAGGGCGAAGGTGGGTGACGCGCGCTCGAACAGCAGCGCATCGCAGCTATGATGAACCATTCGCAATGAGCCAGGAGACTCCGCCGTGACCGTCATGAATCGTCAGATCCAGCTTGCCGCCATTCCGTCAGAAAAACTGGCCCCATCGCATTTCCAACTGGCCGACGTGCCCATGCCCACGCCCGGCGAGGGCGAGTTGCTCGTCAAGATCCGCATCATTTCGCTGGACGCCGCCAATCGCGCATGGATGCAAGGCGCCACCTATCGTTCTGCACTGGAGGCCGGACAGGTGATGGCGGGTGGTGCACTCGCAGAGGTCATTGAATCGCGTGCGCCGGGCTTCGCAGTTGGGGATCTTATTTTTGGGGACACCGGCTGGCAGTCGTTCGCGGTCGTGCAGGCCCGTTCAGTGCAGAAGGTTCAGGCTCGTGAACCCCTCACGCATCTGTTGAGCATCTACGGGGTTGCCGGGCTCACAGCCTATTTCGGTCTGCTCAATGTCGGCCAACCCAAGGCCGGCGACACCGTCGTGGTCTCGGCTGCCGCGGGTTCGGTGGGCGCATTCGTCGGCCAGATCGCCAAACTGAAAGGTTGTCGGGTGGTCGGCATCGCAGGGGGTGCACGCAAGTGCCAATGGCTCAAGGATGAACTCGGTTTTGATGCCGCAATCGACTACAAGGCGGGGGGATTGGCTGCAGCCCTGAAAGAGGCCGCACCCAAAGGGATTGACGTTTACTTCGACAATGTCGGTGGAGACATTCTTGAAGCGTGCCTGTTTCGAATGAACCAGGGCGGACGTATTGCATGCTGTGGTGCAGTGTCACAGTACGATGGCGCACCGCCTCGCCACGGCCCACGCGGCATTCCCGGTCTGATCGTCACCAAGCGGCTGCGCATGCAGGGCTTCATCCTGTATGACTTCGCGGCCGAGCGAGACCGTGCGCTCCATGAGCTTGAAGGCTGGGTGAAATCCGGTCAGATCAAGGTGCCCGAAGACGTGCTCGAGGGTCTTGAGGCCGCACCCGCAGGCCTGATCGGATTGCTGGCTGGGGAAAATTTCGGCAAACGCATGGTGCGCGTCAGCTGATCAGCGCCGCGCCAGGTCCAACAAGGGATGGTCGGCACGGTGGCGAGGCAGCAGTTGCCCCTCGCTGTCCGTGATCTGCATGCGTTCAAGCCAGGCCTCGAATTCCGGGGCGCGCTTGAGGCCCAGCACGCGGCGTACATAGAGCGCATCATGAAACGAAGTGCTCTGGTAATTGAGCATGATGTCGTCGGCACCGGGCACGCCCATCACGAAATTCACACCCGCCACGCCCAGCATGGTGAGCAATGTGTCCATGTCGTCCTGGTCTGCCTCGGCATGGTTGGTGTAGCAGATATCGCAGCCCATCGGCACACCGAGCAGCTTGCCGCAGAAATGGTCCTCCAACCCCGCCCGCACGATCTGCTTGCCATCGTAGAGGTATTCAGGACCGATGAAACCCACCACGGTATTCGACAGCAGCGGCGCATACCGCCGCGCGACCGCATAGGCACGCGCCTCGCAGGTCTGCTGATCCAGGCCGTGATGGGCATTGGCCGACAAGGCGCTGCCCTGGCCGGTTTCGAAGTACATCGCGTTCTGACCCACCGTGCCGCGTTTCAGGGAATGCACTGCATCGGCTGCTTCATCAAGCAGTGCCAACGAAATACCAAAGCCTTCGTTGGCTTTCTGCGTGCCGGCAATCGACTGAAACACCAGATCGACCGGCGCGCCGAGTTCGATCGCACGAATCGACTGGGTCACATGCGTGAGCACGCAGCTTTGGGTCGGGATATCGAAGCGCAACCGAATTTCATCGAGAATTTTGAGCAACTCGACGATGCCCGACAGATTGTCGCCAACCGGATTGATGCCGATGACCGCATCGCCGCATCCGTACATCAAGCCATCGATCATCGAGGCGACGATGCCCCGCGGATCGTCGGTCGGATGGTTCGGTTGCAGCCTGACCGACATCCGGCCCGGCAGGCCGATGGTCGACCGGAATGCACTCACCACCCGGCCTTTGCGCGCGGCGACCACCAGATCCTGATTGCGCATCAGCTTGCTGACCGCTGCAACCATCTCCGGTGTGAGACCCCATACGACGGATTGCAAAGCGGCTTCATCGCACACATCCGACAACAGCCAATTGCGCAGTTCACCGACAGTCAGGTGAGCGATCGGCTCGAATGCCGCGGCATCATGCTGGGACAGGATAAGCCGCGACACTTCATCGATCTCAGGCGGGATCAGCGGCTCTTCGAGAAAGCGGCGCAAAGGCACATCGGCCAGCGCCATGCGTGCTGCGATGCGCTCAGCCTCAGACTGAGCGGCGACGCCGGCCAGTGCGTCGCCCGAGCGCATCGGCCCGGCTTTGGCGAGCAGCGATTTCAGGTCCGCGAACTGGTGGCGATGAACGCCGATCGATTGCACAAAGGCCATGGCACGCACAGGGCGAAACAGACGCAGCGCGTGCGTGCGTCTGTGGGTGTCGATAGAAACGGTCACCTGATTCTAAGCCTGCCGGCCGATTCGGCTCGGTATACTCGCGCTCGGAATTGGCCGAGGTTTTGAATGCAAGCGCCCCCGCCGATCATCCGCCCTGTCGCGTGCGCTGTGCCGCCACTTCAAGAGTCCTGATCAGATGCGCACCGTTTCACCGAGTGCACTCGGGCAGTCCCTCGGTTCGGGCCGGTCGCAAGGCCTGGCCAGCCGCCGGATCTGGGCACTGCTCTTGTGGATCGGATTGGGCCTCGCATCGACTGATCTATCTGCTCAGGTCCGCACGCCCGATGACAGCCTTGCCGCCCGTGTCCAGGCCTGCACCGGGTGCCATGGTCCGCAGGGTCGGGCCACGCCGGATGGCTATCTGCCCCGCATCGCGGGTAAGCCGGCCGGCTATCTCTTTAACCAGTTACGGCACTTTCGCGATGGCCGTCGCAACGCAGCCTCGATGACCTGGATGGTCGATCTGCTGCCCGATGCCTATCTGCGCGAAATCGCCGGTCACTTTGCGCAACAGCACCCGCCTTATCCGCCGCCGATGCCGGTCGCTGTCGGCCGGGATGTCCTTGAGCGTGGCCTGGCTCTGGCACGCGTGGGCGATCCATCCAGAAAGCTGCCGTCCTGTATCAGTTGCCATGGCCAAGATCTGCTCGGCGTACAACCGGCGATTCCCGGTTTGCTTGGCTTGCCCAGGGATTACCTCAATGCCCAGTTTGGCGCCTGGCGAAACGGAACGCGGCGAGCGCAGGCACCCGATTGCATGGCCGAGGTGACCCGTCGGATGGCGCCGGATGACGTCGCGGCCGTGACGGCCTGGCTCGCTTCGCAGCCGGTGCCGACCGATGCCCGCGCCCAGGTGCTGGTGTCTCAGAACCGTCCGCTCGAGTTCGGAGGCCTCGAGCCGTGAAGGGTCGACACCGCAGCCGTCGCGCCCTGCCGATGTGGCTGACGGTCGCATTGATCGCTCTGTTGGGCATCTGGTCGCTTCGCGGCGTCGGGTCTGTGCCACGTGGGCCTGAAGCAGTGCTTGCGCCCTCAAAGGCTCTGCCGAAAGACCTTGCGGCTCAGGTTGCTGGCCACACCCTCGCTGCCGACCCCACCAGGCGTGGCGCCTATCTCGCCTTGGCCGGCAACTGCGCCGGCTGCCACACCGCGCGGGGTGGTCAGCCTTACGCCGGCGGTCGCAAAATCGAGACGCCCTTTGGCTTGGTCTACACCTCCAACCTCACCCCCGACACGCAGACCGGGCTGGGGCGCTGGAGCGCCGATGATTTCTGGCGAGCCCTGCATGAGGGCCGCTCCCGCGATGGCCGTGCACTCAATCCGGCCTTTCCGTACACCAGCTACACCCGGGTCAATCGGCAGGATTCAGACGCGTTGTTTGCCTGGCTGCGCGAACTGCCTGCGGTTCAACAGGCCAATCAGCCGGCCGCGCTGACTTTCCCCTGGAATCTGCCTGGCCTCATCGAGGTCTGGCGCTGGTTCTATTTTCGCGCTGAGGCCTTCACCCCTGATCCGTCGCGGGATGCCCAGTGGAACCGTGGCGCCTATCTGGTTCAGGGTCTGGGACATTGCGGTGAATGTCACACCGCCCGCAATGCGCTGGGCGGGCTGACCGGGATACCGCTGGGCGGCGCCAACCTGATGCCGCAGGGATGGCATGCGCCGTCTTTGCGCAGTCGCGGTGCCGGCAGCGTCGAGGTCTGGACGCCGCAGCAGGCGGTTGAGTGGCTGCAGTCCGGGCTGAATCAGTCGGCTGTGGCCACTGGGCCGATGGCGCGCGTCGTCATGGACAGCCTTCAGCACCTCGACCGCGATGACCTTCTGGCGATGCAGTCCTATCTTCGAACGCTCGAGCCGTCCGCCGCGGGTGCGCGTGCTGCAAAGAGCGAGGCCATCGACCCGGGCTATCTCACTCTGGGCGGCCAGCTCTACAAAAAACACTGCGCTGAGTGTCATGGCGAAGGTGGCGAAGGTGCGCCGCCCCACTACCCGGCGCTGGTCGGCAATCGAACGGTTACCCAGGGTTCATCGATCAATCTGATCCGCGCTGTGCTGCATGGTGGGTTTGCCCCGGCGACTCGCGGCAATCCTCGCCCCTATGGGATGCCGCCCTTCGGGCCGCTGTTGAATGATCGCGAGGCGGGCGCGCTGATGAGCTATCTGCGCACGGCGTGGGGACACCAGGCTTCGCCAATCGAGCCGCGGGCAGTCAATGCACTGAGGTCGGTTCCGATTGATTGAGGACGTGAGCCCAATCAATCGCCCGTGCGGCTGATCCTGCGCCGCGCAGCGGCAGCACCCAGGAAATTGGGGTCTGACCCCAATTTCTTCAGCGTGCCAGGAAGCCGCTGTCGACCGGGAGGGTGACGCCGGTGATGGCGTTGGCTGCATCGCTGGCCAGAAAGAGCACCGCCTGGGCGATGTCGTCGGGCTCGGGCAGTCGGCCCAGCGGTGTGTTGGCCATGATTGTCGCCACCCGCTCGGGATTGGCGAACACCGGTTCGGTCAGCGGCGTGCGCACGAAGGTGGGCGCCACCGCATTGACCCGGATGTTCTGAGCCGCCCACTCGAGCGCCAGCGCGCGGGTGAGGTTCACCACCGCACCCTTGCTCGCCTGATACGCGGCATTCGGAAAGATGCCACCGGAAAAGCCCATGATTGAAGCCAGATTGACAATCACACCGCCCCGCCCGGCCATCCGACGTGCAGCCAGACGGTTGCAAAAGAACAGGCCGTTGAGGTTGACATCGACCACCTGTTCGAAATCCGCCACCGCGATGTCATTGGCCGGGCCCCGAATGCCGATGCCGGCATTGGCCACCATCACATCGATCGGGCCGAGCTCGGCAGTGACTCGATCGAGTGCAGCATCCAGGCCCGCGTGGTCAGTGACATCGACCCCGATCGATAAGGCCGGTGCCAGCGCACCGGCAGCTTGCGCCGCCTTGTCCAGTGTGGGCGTGTCGCGATCGAGCGCCGCCACCCGTGCGCCGGCCTGCACGAAGGCCCGCGACATCGCCTCACCCAGCCCGCGTGCCGCTCCAGTGATCACGACGACGCGAGATTGAAAATTCCAGACCGGCCATTGCATCGGCTTTTCCATGTCGATCACTGACCCAGGACGACCACGCCGGTGGCAGTCCGGAAGGTGGCCTGAAGCCTGGAAACCCCTGACTCCACCCGCTCGATGTCAACCGGTGACGCCACATTCGGCAGCATCGCCAGCACCGACGCCGGTGCCTGGATCGACAGCGACTG
This sequence comes from uncultured Burkholderiales bacterium, assembly GCA_903923345.1. GTDB lineage: Bacteria > Pseudomonadota > Gammaproteobacteria > Burkholderiales > Burkholderiaceae_E > UBA4615. The sequence goes on from CAIXXI010000084.1 coordinate 39,598, forward strand.
CAGGGCCACGCCGGTGTCGGGCAGTCGGGCGGCCGGATGCTGGTCGGTCGGCACATCCCACTGGATCATCGAAGGCAACACGCCGTCGCCCGCAGGACGACCCCCCTCGGCCACCGTGATGCGCCAGATCAATGAGCCGCGGGTCATGTTGATGATGCGACCCGGCGAATAGCGGGCTGCAGCGACATCGGATTCAAGGGAGTCGCTGCGCACCAGCCAGTGGACCAGCTGCGGCGCGCTCTTCAGGCGCGCTTTCATTGCCGGGTCGTCGAGCAGGAAGGGGCGCGCACGCGTTGGTTCGGGTTGCGATGGATCCGGTGCGATCAGCTCGAGATACACCCGATTGCCCAGTTGCAGCAGCCGATTGTGTGTCCCGACCCCGGTGTGTTGCCCACCCGGTGCAAGCGATGCGCCCAGCCGTTCACGAAGCCAGGCCTCGCCGCTGTCGAGGTCAGTAGCCGCCACCACCAGGTGGTCGAGTTCGAGTGCCATGGACGTGTCTCCCCTGAACGGTGTCACGGCGGCGATGTCCGGAGGGCGAACGCAGCGCGCACCAGTAGAATGTCGACCCATGTTAACCGAACACAAACAGCGCATTGCCGCTGCCTTCGAGGCTGCGGCCGCACAACTCGCTCACGCGATGGGCGACCCCGCGCTCATCGACACCGTGACCCGCGCCCGTGCGATCCTCGATCGCCCCAAGCAGGCCGATCACGGCGACCTGGCCTGCAACCTCGCCTTGCAGGTGGCTAAGCCGCTCAAGGGCAATCCCCGGGCGATCGCCCAATCGCTGATCGATGCGGTGCGGGCTTCTGAAGCCGGCGAACTGATCGAGTCGGCCGAGATCGCAGGCCCGGGCTTTATCAACCTGCGCCTGCAACCTCAGGCCAAGCGCGCCGTGGTGCATCGCATTTTCGAGCAGGCCGAGCGCTTCGGTCGAGGCGACGAGGCGCAGGGCCGCAAGGTGCTGGTCGAGTTCGTCTCGGCCAACCCGACCGGTCCGCTGCATGTCGGGCATGGACGACAGGGCGCCCTGGGCGATGCGATCGCCGCGCTGCTCGAGGCGGGTGGCTGGCAGGTGCAGCGCGAGTTCTACTACAACGATGCCGGCGCACAGATCGCCAACCTCGCCCTGTCCGTTCAGGCCCGCGCCCGAGGCATCGGACCGGACGACGAAGCCTTCCCGAAGGATGGCTATCGGGGTGAGTACATTGCCGACATCGCCCGCGACTACATGGCAGGCAACACGGTTTCGGCGCAGCGTGTCGAGCCGGTGACCGGTCGCGCCGATCCCGAGGACCTTGAATCGATCCGGGCCTTTGCGGTCGCCAGCCTGCGCCATGAACAGGACCTCGACCTGCAGGCCTTCGGCGTGCGCTTCGACATGTACTACCTGGAGTCCTCGCTGTACAGCGACGGCAAGGTCGAGGCTGCAGTCGATGGCCTGATCCGCGCCGGCCGAACCTTCGAGCACGAGGGCGCGCTGTGGCTGCGCAGCACCGACTACGGTGACGACAAGGACCGCGTGATGCGCAAGTCCGACGGCGGCTACACCTATTTCGTGCCGGATGTCGCCTATCACGTCACCAAGTGGCAGCGCGGCTTTGCCAAGGCGATCAACATTCAGGGCTCCGATCATCACGGCACGATTGCCCGCGTGCGCGCCGGGCTTCAGGCGCTAGATATCGGCATCCCGCAGGGCTATCCCGACTATGTGCTGCACAAGATGGTGACCGTGATGCGCGGCGGCGAGGAGGTGAAGATCTCCAAGCGGGCCGGCTCCTACGTGACCCTGCGCGACCTGATCGAATGGTCGGGCGGCATCGCGGCCGATGGGTCGCTGCCCGAAGGCCTCAGCCGCGATGACGCGATCCGGCGCGGCCGCGACGCGGTGCGATTTTTTCTGATCCAGCGCAAGGCCGACAGCGAGTTCGTCTTCGATGTCGATCTGGCGCTGGCCCGCTCGGACGATAACCCGGTCTATTACGTGCAGTACGCCCATGCGCGTATCTGCTCAGTGCTGTCGCAATGGCAGGCAGCGCATCCCGGTCTTGATCTGCGCTCGCTCGAGTCGGCGGATCTGTCGCCACTCACCAGTGCGCGAGAGTATTCGCTGATGGGTCGACTGGCTGAATATCCGGATGTCCTGCGCGATGCAGCCGATGAACTGGCACCGCACACCTTGGCTTTCTGGCTCAAGGACCTGGCCGCCGAGTTCCACGGCTACTATAACGCCGAGCGTTTTCTGGTCGACCAGGCCTTGCTGCGCGATGCCCGGCTGGCCTTGCTGCTCGCGACGCGCCAGGTGCTTCGAAACGGACTCAGCCTGATCGGTGTGTCCACCCCGGAACGAATGTGAGGGCCATCCCATGCTGAACGCAGCCGGTCAAACCATGCCCTCGACGCCCGCCGCTGCAAGCGCAGCCCCGGCCGCTCGACGCCGCGCTCGCGGGCTGCAGCGTGGTGGGACCCTGTTCGGCCTGATCGTCGGCCTGTTGGTCGGACTCGGAATCGCGGTGGCAGTGGCGCTCTTCATGTCGCGCTCTTCGATGCAGTTCACCGACAAGACCCGCCGTCCGGCTGACCGTACCGTCGAGCCAGCGACCAAGACCGACGAATTGCCCGACCCGAATCGCAGTGGCCAGAAGGGTCGCCCGTCAGCGATCGATTCAGCCAATGCGCCGCCCCAGCAGTCGGTCTACCCGCCTCAGCCCGACCTCGCGCCCGAGCCGACCGTCCCGGCTCAGGACGGCACTGCACCGGCGACCCCAGCCGCCCCGGCCGAATCCGGCGCAAGCCCGGCGCCGACCCCTGCACCCGCCCCGGCCGAGCCCGAGCGACCCGCGTCCTACGTTCTGCAGGCGGGCGCGTTCAAGGGTCAGGAAGATGCCGAAAGCATGAAGGCCCGGCTGGCGCTGATCGGTGTCGAAGCCAGGATTGTCACTGCCGAAGTCAACGGCACCACCTTCTACCGCGTCAGAGTGGGGCCCTACGGGCAACTCGAAGACCTGAATCGCGTTCGCAGCCGACTCGCCGACAACGGTGTCGAGGCGTCCGTGGTTCGCCAACGATGAAAGGATTGTCATGACCCACCCTGTTCGCCGCCATGTCCTTGCTGCCCTCGGCATCGCCGGTCTGACGCCTGCTGCCTTCGCCCAGGGGGGCGGCGGCGAGGGATTTGAATTCAAGTCGGTCAAACCGCCGGCACCCAGCGACGCCGCGCCCGGCAAGATCGAAGTGGTCGAGTTCTTCTGGTACGGCTGCCCGCATTGCCACGGCCTTGAGCCGGCACTCAAGGACTGGCTCAAGCGCCTGCCCTCGGATGTCTCCTTTCGGAAGGTGCATGTGCCCTGGCAGGTGCAGGCGCACCAGCAACTCTTCTTTGCGCTCGAGAGCCTGAACCTGACCGACTCGATGAACGAGAAGGTGTTTGTCGCGATCCACACCGACCGTAACAAGCTCGATACCCCCGAGGCGATGGCCGATCTGCTGGCCAAAAGCGGCGTCGATCGCAAGCAGTTCCTCGATGCCTACGGATCCTTCGGCGTCAAGGCCCGGGTGCAACGTGCCACGCAGCTTGCAGCCGCCTACAAGATCGACGGGGTACCGACCTTCGGCATCGCCGGCAAGTTCATCACCTCGCCGTCCATGGCCGGCTCCAACGGCAATTCGCTGAAGATCCTCGACACCCTGATCGATCGGGTGCGCAAGGGCGCCTGAGTTCACAAGGCCCGGCACCGTGGCAGCGGCTGCTCGAATCGTCAGCCTGGTGCCCAGCCTCACCGAGCTGCTGTTCGAGCTCGGTCTGGGCGAGCAGCTGGTCGGTCGCACCGGCTTTTGCATCCACCCGCGCGACGCGGTGCGGGCGGTGCCCAAGGTCGGTGGCACCAAGGATGTCGATGTCGAGGCCGTCCTGGCCTTGCGACCCACCCATCTGGTGGTCAATGTCGATGAGAACGAAAAGCCCACGGTCGACCGACTGGCCCGCGACATCGGTCAGGTGATCGTCACCCATCCGCTGCGTGCCCGCGACAACCTTGAGCTGTACCGTCAGTTTGGCGAGGCCTTCGATCGCAGGCCGCAGGCGCAGCAGCTGTACGAGCGCTTCGAGGCGGTGCTGCAGTCGGTGCAGACCGCCCGCTGGACGCAGCGTCAGGTGGTCTATCTGATCTGGAAGGGTCCCTGGATGACCGTCAGTGACCAGACCTACATTGCCGACATGCTGATGCAGGTCGGGCTGAGGACGATCGCACCCGAATCGGCCCGGCGCTATCCGGAGCTCGACTTCGCGGCCTGGCCCGCGTCACAGGCGGATGCCGTGCTGTTCTCGAGTGAACCCTACCGGTTCGGCGAACGCGATCTGATCGAGTTTTCGACCGCGCATGGGCTGGCGCCTGCCCGATGCCGGCTGATCGACGGCGAGATGACCTCCTGGTACGGCTCGCGGGCCATCGATGGCTTGGCCTATCTCGCCCGGTTTCGCCAGTCATTGGACGAGGCTCTGGAATGAGGCTGGCCCGGTCCCTGAGTGCGGGCTGGTCAGCGTTGATTCTCGCAGGCGTTCTGGCCGGCTGCAGCAGTGCCCCGAAGCGTGCGCCGCAGGGTCCGGCTCCCTCGGGGGCACTGGGCGCGCCGGCCGCTTCCGGCGGCTATTTCCAGGACGATGGGCCGGGCGATCGGGCGGCGCCATCGGCGGATGTCCTGCCGGATCCGACGCCTCGGGTCGAGCCGATGCATCGCTTCGCCAACCGGCCCTATACCGTGATGGGCCGCCAGTATGTGCCTCGAACCGGACTGACCGAATACCGCGAACGCGGCATGGCGTCGTGGTACGGACGCAAGTTCCATGGGCGCAACACATCGAGTGGCGAGCCTTACGACATGTACGGCCTGACGGCGGCGCACCCGACCCTGCCGATTCCGAGCTATGTCCGCGTCACCCATGTGCGCAGCGGCCGCAGCGTGGTGGTGAGGGTCAATGATCGCGGCCCCTTTCTGAACGATCGCATCATCGACCTGTCCCTGACCGGGGCCTCCCGACTGGGCTACCTGCAGGCGGGCACCGCAGAGGTGGAGGTTGAATTGCTCGCCTCACCGGATGGCTGGTCGCAAACCGCCATGGCCCGCGCTACACCGACCCTGAATGTGCCCGCCGATCCTCCTTCGGGCTTTGCTGGCCGGGCCGAAGCGCAGCTCAACGGGCCGACGATCGAATCGATCATCGAAGACCGGCTCGGGCGCAGCGGCACCCAGCCTTAATCCGACGTCGAGTCGCTGTCGGACGCCTCGTCCTGTGCGCTTTCGCCGCGCAACTCAAGCGCCCGTCGATACAGATCATTGGCCCGCAGGGGCGTGAGCCGTGCCGCGATTCGGGCCGCCTGGCGCACGGGCAGTTCGGCACACAAGGCGCGCAGCAGCTCATCGACCGGCTGCGATTGCGCCGGCCCGGGTGGGGCGGCATCGAAGGCGACCACGAATTCGCCTCGGCGCCGATCGCTGTCGGCCGCGAGCCATGCGGGCAGGTCGCCGGCCCGGCCGCGATGGATCTGCTCGAATCGCTTGGTGAGTTCGCGACCCAGCACGACGATCCGATCGGGTTCGAGCACGGCGGCCAGATCGTCGACCGACTCAGTGATGCGATGGGGCGATTCGTAGAAGACCACGATGGCATCACTGGGCGCGAGCGCCTCGAGACGCTCGCGGCGGGCCTTCGGGCGCGCCGGCAAAAACCCTTCGAAGCGAAATCGCGATTCCGAAAACCCGGCCACTGACAGCAGCGCAGCAACCGCCGATGGACCCGGCACCGGCACCACCGGCAACTGGGCGGCATGAACCGCGGCCACCACCCGCGCACCGGGATCGCTGATGCCGGGCGTGCCGGCATCGCTGGTCAGGGCAACCGCCTGCCCAGCCAGGATGCGCTCCACCACGGTCTGGGCGGTGCGGGCCTCGTTGTGCGCATGACTGGCCATCACGGCGGGTCTGGCGCCGATGTGATCGAGCAGCACGCGGGCCACTCGGGTGTCCTCGGCCGCCACCAGGTCGACCGTTCGCAGTACCTCGATCGCCCTAAGCCCGAGGTCGGAGAGGTGCCCGATCGGAGTAGCCACTACGTATAATCCGGCGGGTAACGCGCCCGGTTCGGGTCGCGGCCTTTCACTGTCCAGGGGCGTCATGAGGTCTCGTCGGTCGGTCATTCGCGCCATGGCGCTGGTCAGTCTGCCGGCGTTGACGCTTTCTCCATTGTCCGCCCTGGGTCAGACGGCGGCAAACAACGCCCCGGCCCAGCCTGCTCCCTATGCGCGCTTTGGTAAAGGGCCCACTGTATTCGCCGTGCTGTTGCCGCCTCGCGGCGGGGCATTCGACCGTGCCGCCGATTGCGTGCTGGCCGGGATCAGGGCAGCGCATTCGATTGATGGTGCCGAGATTTCCGTGGACGCCATCGTGTCGCTCGAAGACCCGGCAGGGCTCTCGGCCACATTGACCTCTCTGCGCGATCGTGGCGTGAAGTTCGTGATCGGCCCGCTGACCCGTAACGGCGCCAACGCCGTGCGCACCCTGGACGCCGTCGAAGTGCCGACCCTCGTCCTGAACCTGCCTGAGGGCGATCTGTCCGCGCGCTCCAGTTCTCGGGCGGTGTACTTCGGTCTGGCCATCGAGTCCGAGTCGCGCCAGGCGGCTTCACAGGCCTTTGCCCAGGGCCTCGCCCTGGATGGCGGGCGCAAGCCGCGGGCCCTGATGATCGTGGCCGACAACCGCCTGTCCGTTCGCAGCGCGGTGGCTTTCACCGAGGAATGGCAATCGCTGGGCGGTGAACTGAGCGATCCAATCGAATTCACCGGCGATCGCCCGCCCAGAGATCTGCGGGCCCGCCTGGGCACGCCGGCGCCCGACGTCGCCTTTCTGGCGATGACCCCCGAGCAGGCTCGGGGCGTGCGCCGCGAGCTCGACCCAAAAATGCTCGCCTGGGGCACATCGCAAGTCAGCATCGGCAATACCCGCACGCTGCGCCTGCCCGAACTCGACGGGCTTCGGGTGCTCGAGATGCCCTGGCATGTCGAACCCGAGCATCCCGCGGTCATGGCCTATCCCAAAGCGCCCGCCCACTACAGTGTCGAGATGCAGCGTCTGTATGCGCTGGGCATCGATGCCTTTCGGCTGGCCCGTCAGATGCACGCGGGCGGCGCCTCGTTTGAACTCGATGGCGTGACCGGTCGGTTGCGCTACGACAGTCAGGGGGTGGCGCGCATCGACCGGGTTTCGGTGCCGGCTCAATACCGCACCGGCCGTCCGATGCCCATCCAGGGCCCCGCCGGCTCGAACTGATCGCAGCCGGTCACACCGCGCTCGCCTGAGCGGCCGGATCGGCCGGCCGTGCCGGGAGTCCACTCGATGCCAGCCCCCCGCCAGCGACAGGGTTTCGATGCAGAAGACCGGGCGATGGCCTTTCTCGAGGCCAAGGGCCTGCAGACGGTGGAGCGCAATGTCCGGTTTCGCGGCGGCGAAATCGACCTGGTCATGCGCGACGGGCCCGACTGGGTTTTTGTCGAAGTCCGCGCGCGGGCCGATGCCCGCTTCGGCGGGGCTGCCGCCAGCGTCGGTCCGACCAAGCAGCGCCGTCTGGTTCGGGCAGCCCAGCTCTACCTGATGCGCCGCTTCGGTCAGCGAGGCTGGCCCGCCTGCCGTTTTGACGTGGTCGCCTTCGAGGCCGGGGTGCCGAGCTGGATCCGCGCCGCGTTTGTGCTGCAAGGCTAGGCGACAGCCCGCGATACACTTCACCGTTTCCAGGAGCTGCCATGCGATCGAACCGTCGCCCATTTCTTGCCGCCCTGTTGGCATCCAGCCTGCTGGTCAGCGGCTGTATTCCGGTGGTTGCCACCGGCATGGCAGTCGGTGCATTCGCGGCCCTTGACCGCCGATCCGTTGGCACACAGACCGATGACACCCAAATCGAGTTGCGTGGCAGCAGCCGCCTGTCCGATGCGATGAAAGGCTCGGCTGGCGTGGTGATCACCAGCTTCAACCGCCGTGTGCTGCTCACCGGGCAGGTGCCCGACGCCGCCGCCAAAGCGGATGCTGAGCGGGCACTGCGCGCGGTCAATGGCGTGCGCGAGGTGTACAACGAGCTCGAAATCGGACCGCGGGTCTCGGTCACGACCCTGGCCAACGACACCGCCCTGACCGCGCGCGTGAAAGCCTCCTTCGTGGAGCAAAAGGTGCTCGACTCCAATGCGGTCAAGATCGTCACTGAAAATGGCGTCGTCTACCTCATGGGGCTGGTCACCAACAGGGAAGGCCCCGGCTATGCCACCGTGGCCAGCCGGGTCTCGGGTGTGCGGCGGGTGGTCACCCTGTTCGAGTACATCAGCGAAGACGAACTGGCGCGACTCAAGGCGCGCTGACCACCGCCGGGGTGCTGCGCCCCGACGTCTGTCGTCTCCGGATTCGGGCGCAATGCCTCGCTTCGGTTTGGTCCAACCGTCAATCGGAACGGCCCAACGGTATGTGACAAACTGGCTACGCTAGCGTTCTGATGCGCATTCTGGTGCATCGAAACGCGAGATGACCGTCGGTTCGCTGTTCCTGTTGCTGAGTGTTGCCGTGCTGCTGTTGTGGGCGACGATCGCCTATAACCGGCTCGTCGGCCTGCGAAATGCCAGCCGAAATGCCTTCGAACGCATCGACGCGCCCCTGAAGCAGCGTCATGACCTCCTGCCTGAGGTGTTTGCCGCCATCCAGGCCCTTGGATTGCCGCTGCGACCGCGCGTGTCGACCGCCGAGGCCGCCCGCCACAACGCCATTTCGGCCCGTGCCTGGGCTGCGACGCAAGGCGTCGACCCCCATGCGATGCATCGGCTCGACGCGGCTGAGTCGGCCCTGACAACGGGTCTGGCCACGCTGTGGGCAGCCGTCGATTCGCATCCCGCTTCGCATAGGGATGCCGGATGGGTGCATCTGCGTGACCGCTTGCTCGAGATCGAGTCACGGATCGATTTCGCACGCCGGGG
>CAIXXI010000085.1 GCA_903923345.1 uncultured Burkholderiales bacterium
CGATGCGCTTGCGGGCAGCGGTGGGTTCGTACTTGAGCTGGGTTTCATTGCAGGCACGGGGATTAACCAGGCAGGTGACCTGCTGGCGGCCACCGAAGGTGTGATCGAGGCAGGCCTGATTGCATCCAATGCAGGTGTTGATTTCGACTTCGCGTCCCTCAAGGGCCTTGAGCACCAAGTGCGCATCCGCGAGCATCGGACGGGCCATCGACACCAGATCCGCATCGCCTCGGGCCAGAACCTCTTCGGCCACATGAGGCATGTTGATCCGGTTGCTGGTGATCATCGGCACCTTCAGATGCTTTCTCAGACGCCCGGTGACCTGCGCAAACGCTGCGCGCGGCACCATCGTGGCGATCGTTGGCACCGGTGCTTCATGCCAGCAAAAGTGCGTGCTGACGATGTTCACATAGGGCTCGATGGCTTGACCCAGCGAGACCACCTCGTCCCAGGCCAGCCCACCATCGAGCATGTCCATTGCCGAGATCCGGAAGATCACGATGAACCGGTCGCCGACCGCCTCCCGAACCCGGCGCACCACCTCGATCGCAAAGCGCATGCGGTTCTCCCAGGAGCCGCCCCAGCGGTCGGTGCGCAGGTTGGTCTTGCGCACGAGAAAGGTGCTGATCAGGTACCCGGCCGAGCCGATGATCTCCACGCCGTCGTAACCAGCGAGCTTCGCCATTCGAGCGCATTGAACGAAATCCTCGATCTGTTGCTCGATGCCGGCCTCATCCAGTTCGGTGGGCGTGTGCGCACCAATCCGTGACTTGATGGCCGAGGGCGCAACGCATTGAGGGCTGCGAGAGAGTGGCCCGGAATGCAGGATCTGCATGCAGATCTTCACATCGGGATCGGCGGCATGCACAGCCCGCGTGATCAGTCGGTGCCGCTCGGCCTCTTGCGGCGTTGACAGCTTGCTGCCGACGCCGCCTTGCGCATTGGGCGCGATGCCGCCGGTGATGATCATGCCCACGCCGCCGCGGGCACGCTCCGCGAAATACTCGGCCATCCGTTCGAAGCCCTGCTCGGCCTCCTCGAGCCCGGTGTGCATGGAGCCCATCAGGATGCGGTTCTTCAGGCGGGTGAACCCCAGTTCGAGAGGCTTGAAGACATGCGGATAGCGGGTTGTACCGATCATGATGTGAACTCTTGAGTGGGCCTGAGGCCCAATCCTGCCATAGAGACGGACAATGCCGGTTCAAGCTGATCTGGCCGAATCCTGAGTCATTGTGTGGTGAACAGCCTCTCCCTGATCTCGACCATCGCGGTCAGCGCGCTCTTTGCGTTGGTCGGCGGAACACTCGTCACGAAGATTCGGCTGCAGGCTGGCGGGGGCCATGCTCTGAAGGGGATCAGGATCGCCTGTACGATCCGCTCCAACCCCTCCGTGAGCAGCGAAGCCAAATTTCTCCTTGGAGTCGGCTGCATGGGGGATTGGATCACCACGGCCAAAGCTGGTCGCGCAATCAATCGTCACCCGCCTGATGCTGACAGACCCTTCAAAATCCGAGCTCAGCCCGCAGGAGCTTGAAAAGCACACCCCCATGATGCAGCAGTACTGGCGCATCAAGGCGGAGCACCCTGCGGTGCTGCTGTTCTACCGGATGGGC
>CAIXXI010000086.1 GCA_903923345.1 uncultured Burkholderiales bacterium
CAGACAGTGACTGCCATGAAGCAGATCGCCCAGAAGATCAGCATCGTCGACGACATCGCCTATCAGACCAATCTGCTCGCCTTGAATGCAGCCATCGAGGCGGCGCGAGCCGGCGAGCATGGCAAAGGCTTTGCTGTGGTGGCCGCAGAAGTACGCAAGCTCGCCGAACGCAGCCAGGAAGCGGCCAAGGAAATCGGTGATCTCGCCGGAGACAGCGTGAGCACCGCCGAGCGCGCCGGTAAGCTGCTCGGCGAAATCGTGCCCTCGATCCAGAAGACCTCCGAGCTCGTTCAGGAGATTGCCGCAGCCTCGCAGGAGCAGAGCCAGTCGGTCACGCAAATCGGCGGCGCGATGGGGCAGCTGAGCAAAGCCACCCAGCAAAATGCGTCCGCATCCGAGGAGCTGGCAGCCACCTCCGAAGAGCTGTCCGGCCAGGCCGAGCAGCTGCAGCAGTCGGTGGCCTTCTTCAACCTCGGTGAAGAATCCTCGTTCGGCCAAGGCAAGGGTCGATCGGACTCACACGGCGAGCGCCGGCATTCGGCCTCACCGATGCGGGGCGCGCCCCGCAGCCAGGAGCCCTCGGTCAAGGCGAGCAAGCTGGTTGCCGCCACCGGCACCCATGGCAACTTCCGCCCCTACTGAGGAGGCCAGCATGAGCCCCACTACAGTCTCCGGATCGACGCCAGGCAGTGCGATCGCAGCGGGCGGATCAGCCGATGACATTGCCGCGCAGTACCTCACCTTCACGCTGGGTGAGGAGGTGTTTGCAATGGACATCCGGACGGTGCGCGAAATCATCCAGTACGGCCCGATGACCACGGTCCCGCTGATGCCGAATTTCGTTCGCGGCGTGATCAATCTGCGCGGCGCAGTCGTGCCGGTGATCGATCTTCAGGCCCGCTTCGGCAGGCCTGCGGCCGAGGTCAGCAAGAAGACCTGCATCGTGATCTTTGATTCGGTCCGAGAAGGCGAACGGGTCGAGCTGGGTCTGATGGTCGATGCGGTCAGCGAGGTGATCGAGATCGCGCCGGGTCAGATCGAGCCGCCACCGAATTTCGGCACTGCGGTCCGTCGCGACTTCATCCTGGGCATGGGCAAGGTCAGCGGCCGATTCGTGATCGTCCTGGAGCCCGACAAGGCCTTTGACGTGACCGAGATGGCGCAGTTGTGCGAGTCGGCGCAGGCCGCAACCGTCTGACCCAGATCCCGGCATCCCGCCGCAAGACTGCTGCTTCAGGAACCACCGGAACCTGTCATGCGCGCGCTCACTGCCCAGACCTACCGACAGATCACCGACCTGATGTACGGGTCGATTGGCCTGTCACTGAACGACAGCAAGAAGCCGCTGGTCTCGTCGCGTTTGGGACCTCGCATTCAGCGCCTCGGGCTCGATGGCTTCGACGCCTATGTCGAGTTGATCTCAAACGATGCGAGCGGCGGTGAGTTTCAGGTTGCGGTGGATCTGCTGACCACCAATGAAACCTACTTCTTTCGAGAGCCGGCTCATTACGAGCTGCTTGCCCAACAGATCACACAGAAACGGCCCGCCACGCTGGCGGTCTGGAGCGCGGCCTCGTCTTTCGGCGACGAAGCCTTCAGCACCGCGATGCTGCTGGCTGACCTGCAGCAGCAGGGCCGAATCGGCGAGGCCTGGTCGATCCTGGGCACCGACATCAGCGATCGCGTGCTCAAAAGTGCAACCGAAGCGATCTATCCCGAGGATCGCCTGCGCAATGTGTCGCCCGAACGGCTCAAACGATATTGCCTGCGCGGCGAAGGCAGCAGCGAAGGCCTCATCCAGATCCATCCCCGACTGCGTGAGCATGTCCGATTCGGCCAGCTGAATCTGTGCCGCCCCATCGAGGACATCGGCCCCTTCGATGTGATCTTCCTGCGCAATGTGCTGATCTATTTTGATGCACCGACCAAATCTCAGGTGGTCGATCGGGTGCTCACCCAGTTGCGACCCGGCGGGCTGTTTTTCCTCGGCACGGCGGAAGGACGCGTGCCCTGCAAGACCGCGCTTCAGGTGCTTGCACCGGGCGCGTTTCGCAAGGCGATACCTGAGTGAGTGCGCCCGAGACGGTCTCGCACACCGAGTGTGCACAGGGCTATTCGAAGTCTCACACCCTGCATCCAGGCGATGTGGTCTGTGCCGATCGCGGCGAGCGCATGGAGACCCTGTTGGGCTCGTGCGTGGCAATTATCTTGACCGATCCGCGTCGCACCCTGGGGGCGATGTGCCACTTCGTTCACAGCGGCCCTTCCCTGCGTCGACCCGAGCCGGTCGACCGAGACGATCGGCGTGTTGGCGATGCTGCCCATGCCGAGGTCGCACTGACCGCAATGTATCGACTGCTCACCGCGCGCGGCATCAGTCCACGGCAATGCGAGGCCTATGTCTACGGCGGTGGCAACCTGTTTCCCGACCTGGTCACCGCATCGCATGTCGGCGAGCTCAATGCGCAATGGGCCATCGAGGTGCTGGCCCGAGAGGGTGTGTCGGTGATCGAGTCCGATCTCGGTGGCCGCGCCTATCGCAAGCTGTCCTGGGTCGTCGGTTCACAGCACCCTGACGTCATCACCGTCCCTGTCTGAGGAGCCGTCATGGCAATCAAGGTTTATGTCGTCGACGATTCCGCAGTGGTGCGTCAGACCCTGCTGCATCTGTTGCAGGGCGACCCTGATATCCAGCTGATCGGCAGCGCGCCCAACCCGCTGATTGCTGGGCCTGCGATCCAGAAGAATCGCCCGGATGTGCTGCTGCTGGATATCGAGATGCCTGGCATGGACGGCCTGACCTTCCTGCGTCAGATCATGGATTCGTCGCCGATCCCGACCGTCATCTGCTCCACGCTCACCACCGATGGCAGCAAAGCCGCCCTCGAAGCTTTGGCGGCCGGCGCGGTCGCAGTGGTCGCAAAGCCCAGGCTCGGTCTGAAGCAGTTCCTGGAGGAGTCCAGGCTCGAACTGGTTCGGGCACTGAAATCGGCTGCCCAATCACGGCCCCGTGCGGCAGCACGCCCCCTCACCTCAGGCCCTGCTCGTGCGGCTCGACCCGTGATTGCCGGCTTGCATGCCTTGTCGGTCAACAAGCCGGTTGCGATCGGCAGCTCGACCGGTGGGACTCAGGCGCTTGAAGCGGTGCTGACCGAGCTGCCCGCTGACGGACCGGGCATCGCCATCGTGCAGCACATGCCCGAGCGCTTCACGGCCATGTATGCATCACGGCTCGATGGCATCTGCGCCATGAACATTCGTGAGGCGCAAAGCGGTGATCGGATCGAACGCGGCGTGGCGCTCATCGCCCCCGGCGGCAAGCACATGAAAGTGCGCAAACAGGGTGGCCAGTACTACGCGGAAGTGCTGGCGGGCCCGCCGGTGAACCGCCACTGCCCCTCGGTTGATGTGCTCTTCAAGTCCATGGCCGAATGCGCGGGCCCGGATGCCTTGGGCATCATCATGACCGGCATGGGCGACGACGGCGCGCGAGGGCTGCTCGCGATGCATCAGACGGGGGCCAGAACCCTGGCTCAGGATGAAGCCAGTTGCGTGGTGTTCGGTATGCCGCGCGAAGCGATCAAACTGGGGGCAGCCGATGACGTCCTGCCTCTTGATCGTATGGCCGGCGAGATTCTGAAATTCGATCGTCGAGGGTAATGGTACTGACGTGGGGTGTCTCAGTCATCGCCCGGTGTATTGATGCACTCAGCATTCACCTAAGTGCCGGAACGCGCTGATTATTGGCCGACATCCCGTCCAACAAACACCTGAGAACCCATGCGCGGCAGCAGATAGGCGAGCACGGCAGGTTCGAGCTCACCGGGCCGCAAGGCGCGCTCGATACGCACATCCTGCGCTTCCCTCAGGTCAACGATCAGCGCTTCAGCACGGGGCACCGATGGGTCGCCGACCATCACCGTCGGTCGCAAGGTGTCGTCGGGGGCGACTGCAGTGACCAGTGCCACGGCACCATTGGACAATTGAACCAGGGTGCCAGCGGGCCAGACCCCAAGGCACTTGATGAAGCGCTGCATCAAGGACACATCGAGCGCGGCACTTTCCCGGCGGTACATCGATGCGAGTGCCTCCGCGGGCGTCATGGCGCGTGTCGGATCGATGGTGTGGCACAGGCCATCGAAGCGATTGGCGATGGACACGATCCGCGTCAGCACCGAGATCTGCTCCTTGACCAAGCCGTTTGGAAATCCCTGGCCATCGAGCCGTTCGTGGTGATTGCGAATGATCTCAATCACGCTGGGCTGGTCAATCCCGAGTTGTCCGCACAATTGCGTACCGTGGTCCACATGCGTTCGGTACGAGGCTTCCTGATGCCGATTGCGCAGACCCGCATCGATCCGCAACACGCCGGCGGGCACCATCACTTTGCCCAGGTCGTGCAGAAGCGCTCCCATACCCAGATGATTGAGCACCTCGGGGTCGAGCTGCAGGCTGCGTCCAAGCAGCAGCGACAGAATCGTGACGTTCAGCGAGTGATAGCGCACGCCGGTATCCAGCAGCGAATCACTCATCAGATTGACGACAGCATGCTGGCTCGCGACCAGGTCATCAATGATGCTGTCGACCAATCCGCTGGCTTTTTCGCGCGCCTCGCGCGGGGCAATGAAGACATCGGCCATCAAACCCCGAACCGCTTCGACCGACCGCAGGTACGCCTTCTCGCACCGCGCCAGCTCCTCCCGCCGCGCCGCCACACGCGCCATCCTCAGCTCGCGCCCCGCCCCCGAAATTGGGGTCAGACCCCCTTTTTCGGAAATTGGGGTCAGACCCCCATTTCTCTGGCTGAGCTCCCCGGCCAAGTTCTCGTTCGGATCTGGAGTGGCGACCGGCTGGGCGGGTTGCTCGTGCACCGCGTCAGGCGATGCCGGAGCGGCCAGTGGCAAGGGCTGTGCAGTAGAACGCGCTGGAAAGTACTCGATGTGAGTCAGCCCCATCTCGCGCAGCTTCGCGATTTGCGCCTGGCTCGAAAGACGGAACGAATTGAACAGAAAATCGTGATCGATCCAGCGTTCGCCCAATGAGATGTACAGGCCTGGACAGACCTGCTCGATCTTGATGCGAATCGATCCCTCCGCCATGCTCAATTCGCCTGAGACATCCGGCGGGCGGCAAACTGGATGAACCAGTCGATCGAGTCAGGATTCGACATCGCAGCCCGGTTGCAGGCCTTTTCCGCCGGCTGACCCAGCAGGATCTTCTTGATCGGCACTTCGAGCTTCTTACCGGAGATTGTTCGCGGCACTTCGGGTATCGCGAACACATCATTGGGGACATGACGCGCTGAGAGCTGGCTGCGTATCGCATCAAGCAGGCGGCGTTTCAGCGCTTCTGTGAACAGCGCCTCACTTCGAGGCACGACGAACAGCGCCATGTACGACTCTCGTCCGAGATATTCCAGATCGATCACCAGCGAGTCGGCCACTTCATCGAAGCCTTCCACCACGCGATACAGCTCGCTGGTCCCCATCCGGATTCCATGCCGATTGATCGTCGAGTCGGAACGGCCGTAAATGATGCCGGTCACCGTCTCGGGTCGGCGGATCAGTTTGAGCCAGTCACCATGCCGCCAGACGCCGGGATACTGATCGAAATAGCTCTCGAAATAGCGTCGCCCCTCGGTATCACCCCAGAAATACAAGGGCATCGACGGCATCGGTTCGGTACAGACCAGTTCACCCACCTCACCTTCAATCGCTTGGCCTGCCTCATCAAATGCATAAACGGCACTGCCCAGGCCGCGGGCCTGCATTTCGCCGGCGTAGATTGGCGCAATCGGACAGGCTCCAAGAAATGCGGTGTTGGGATCCGTCCCGCCCGAGATCGAGGCCAGCAGGATGTCAGGATGGACCTGCTGGTAAATCCAGCGATAGGCGTCCTCGGTCAGCGGAGAACCGGTCGCCCCGATGGTTTTGAGTGCAGACAGATCGAACTGCTCGCGGGGCCGCAAAGCATTCTTCATGTTGAGCTGAACGAAGGCAGGCGACAAGCCAAAAAAGCTCGCCTTTTCTGCCTCAACGAAGCGCCACAGGCTTGTCAGGTCGGGATAGCCCGGATTGCCATCAAAAAGCATCACGGTCGCCCCGGCAATCAGTGCCGACACCGTCATGTTCCACATG
>CAIXXI010000087.1 GCA_903923345.1 uncultured Burkholderiales bacterium
GCAGCCGATGTCCAGGCGAAGTCGCGGGCCTATGCCACCGAACAGATCGCCAGCCAGAAGCGCGATTTCATCCGTCTGGGCGTCCTGGGTGAATGGGACAACCCTTACCTCACGATGGCGCCTCGCACCGAGGCCAACGAGTTGCGCGCACTCGGTCAGATCATGCAGGCTGGCTTCGTCTACCGGGGTTTGAAGCCGGTGAACTGGTGCTTCGATTGCGGCTCGGCCCTGGCTGAGGCAGAAGTGGAGTATCAGGACCGCACCGATCTGGCGGTCGATGTGGGCTTTGCCTTCACAGACCGTGATGCGCTGGCCCGCGCCTTCGGACTGAGCGCGCTGCCCGATGCGCCGGGCTGGGCGGTGATCTGGACCACCACGCCCTGGACCCTGCCGGCCAATCAGGCCTTGAACCTGCATCCGGAGTTTGAGTACGCACTGGTCAGTGCGCAGCGCGATGGCGCCCCGGCACTCTTTCTCCTGGCGCGCGAGCGGGTCGAGGCCTGCATGAGCGCCTGGGGCATGGAGGGCACGGTGCTGGCGACCTGCACCGGACAGGCCCTGGAATTGCACGCCTTTCGCCACCCGTTTGCCGATCGCGATTCGCCGGTCTATCTGGGCGATTACGTCACGCTCGACACCGGCACCGGCATCGTGCACTCAGCGCCCGCCTATGGCGTCGAGGACTTCCAGTCGTGCAAGCGCTATGGCCTGAGCGACGATGCCATCCTCAACCCGGTGATGGGCGATGGCCGCTATGCAGGCACCCTGCCCGACTACGGTGGCCAGTCGATCTGGGAGGCCAACCCCGCGATCGTCGAAGCGATGCGCGCCAATGGCAGCCTGCTCAAGGTGCAGAAATACGAGCACCCCTACATGCACTGCTGGCGTCACAAGACGCCGGTGATCTACCGGGCCACGAACCAGTGGTTTGCCGGAATGGACCTCGTGCCGCGCGAGGGCCCGACCCTGCGGGAACGGGCCTTGGCGGCCATCGAGGCAACTGACTTCTACCCGGCCTGGGGCAAGGCCCGGCTGCATGCCATGATCGCCAATCGGCCAGACTGGACCCTGTCTCGCCAGCGGCAATGGGGCGTGCCGATGGCCTTTTTCATTCACAAGGAGACCGGCGCGCTGCATCCACGCACACCCGAGCTGCTGGAGCAGGTGGCGCAGCGCATCGAAGTCGGTGGCATCGAAGCCTGGCAGTCGCTCGATGCGCGCGAACTGCTCGGTGCGGAAGCCGACCAGTACGAGAAAAACCGCGACACCCTCGATGTCTGGTTCGACTCCGGCACGACCCACCAGACCGTGCTGCGCGGCTCGCATGCCGAGCAGTCGGTGTTCCCGGCCGACCTGTATCTCGAGGGCAGTGACCAGCATCGCGGCTGGTTTCATTCCTCGTTGCTGACGTCTTGCATGATCAACGGCGTGGCCCCCTACAAGGCCCTCTTGACCCACGGCTTCATCGTCGACGGCAAAGGCCGCAAGATGAGCAAGTCGCTGGGCAACGTGATCGCCCCGCAGAAAGTGTCCGACACGCTGGGCGCGGAAATCCTGCGACTGTGGGTCGCCTCGGTCGACTACTCGGGCGAGGTGTCGCTGTCGGACGAAATTCTCAAGCGCGTGGTCGAGGCCTACCGCCGAATCCGCAACACCTTGCGCTTTCTGCTGGCGAATCTGGCCGACTTCAACATCGATTCGCATGCAGTCCCGATTGATCGCATGGTCGAGGTCGACCGCTACGCGCTGGCCCGAGCCGCCCAGTGGCAGGCAGAAATCGTCGCCTCCTATGGGCGCTTCGAGTTTCATCCGGTGGTGTCGGGGCTGCAGACGTTCTGCTCGGAAGACCTGGGCGGCTTTTACCTCGACATCCTCAAGGACCGCCTCTACACCACCGGCACTGACTCGCTGGCCCGGCGCTCGGCACAGACCGCCCTGTGGCACATCACCCGGTCGCTGCTCAAGGTGATGGCCCCGGTGCTGACGTTCACCTCGGAAGAGGCCTGGCCGCTGTTCGATGCACAGACGCACGCGCAGCAGGGCGAGACGATCTTCACCCAGACCTGGCATGACTTTCCCGATGTGCCACAGGCCGATGCGCTGCTCGCCCGATGGGCCCGGATCCGGACCTGGCGCGGTGAGGTGACCCGGGCCATCGAGGCCGTCCGAACCACGGGGGCGATTGGCTCATCGCTGCAGGCCGAAGTCGATGTCTCGGCGCGCGGCCCGCTCTTCGAAGACCTGTCCACCCTGGGCAACGACCTTCGCTTCGTGCTGATCACCTCGGCGGCGCGGCTGTTCGAGGCGCAGGCCGACGATAACAGCGACCCGGCCGTCGGGCGCATCAGCGTGACGGCCAGTGCCCACACCAAGTGCGAGCGCTGCTGGCACTGGCGCGAAGACACCGGTGCGGCAGCCGATCACCCGGCGCTGTGCGGCCGATGCGTCAGCAATCTGCATGGCGAGGGTGAACCTCGTCAGTGCGCCTGAGGCCCGCGATGGCTCGCTCATCGAGATCATCGCGCGCCGGGCGTCGCGGGCAGGTGTCGCTGCTGTCGTGGCTGGCGCTGGCAGCACTGATCATCGTCGTCGATCAGCTGACCAAGCTGCTGGTGGTGAGTCGGTTCCAAACCGCTGAGCGCCTGGCTTTGATTTCAGGATGGCTGGACCTGACTCTGGTCTACAACACCGGCGCGGCCTTCAGTTTCCTGGCCGGAGCCGGCGGCTGGCAGCGCTGGTTTTTCGTCGGAATCGGAGTGGCTGCAACCGGCTTCATCCTGTTTCTGCTGGCTCGGCATGGCTCGCAGCGCCTCTTCGGCCTGGCGCTCACCCTGATCCTGGGCGGGGCCATCGGCAACCTGATCGACCGCATCCTGCAGGGCAAGGTGACCGACTTCGTGCTGGTGCACTGGCAAGAGCGCTGGTTTTTCCCGGCGTTCAACGTGGCCGATGCGGCCATCACCGTGGGGGCTGCGCTGCTGATCCTCGATGAACTGCTGCGGGTGAGGCGATCCCGATGAAGCCGCAAGGCCCGATCCTGCGCGCTGGCATGCTCGCGCCCTTGACGCAGCGTTCATGCTGGGCAAGAGTCGCGCGATGACTGATACCACCTTGCCCCCTCCTGCCCTGAACCCGGTTGGCGAACTGGCCGGGCGCCACCTGCTGCTGGGCGTCACCGGTGGCGTCGCCGCCTTCAAGGCCTGCGAATTCGCCCGTGAACTGCAGCGGCGCGGTGCCACCGTCCAGGTGGTCATGACCGAAGCCGCCACGCACTTCATCGGCACGGCCACCTTCCAGGCCCTCACCGGTCGGCCGGTGTTCACCGACGCCTGGGATGGCCGCATTGATAACGGCATGCCGCACATCGACCTCTCGCGCGCTGCCGATGCCATCGTCGTTGCACCCGCGACGGCCGACTTCATGGCCAAGGTCGCGCACGGCATGGCCGATGACCTGCTCTCGACCTTGGCCCTGGCCCGGGACTGCCCGCTGCTGATGGCCCCTGCGATGAACCGTCAGATGTGGGATGCGGCCGCCACACGGCGCAATGTGCAGACCCTGCTGGCCGATGGCGTGAGCCTGCTCGGCCCGGGCAGCGGCGAGCAGGCCTGCGGCGAAACCGGCGACGGGCGCATGCTCGAAGCGCAGGAACTGGTCGAAGAGACCATCGTGTTCTTTGCACCCAAGTTCATGACCGGACGCCGGGTCCTCATCTCTGCCGGCCCGACCTTCGAGCCGATCGACCCGGTTCGCGGCATCACCAACCTGTCCTCGGGCAAGATGGGATACGCGATCGCCCGGGCCATGCGGCATGCCGGCGCCCAGGTGGTGCTGGTCTCCGGGCCCACCGCCCTTGAAGCACCGCGCGGCGTGCGTCGGGTGAATGTCCGCAGTGCCCGCGAAATGCTCGACGCGGTGCAGGCCGAGGTCTCCGGGCAGGATGTGTTCGTCTCGGTGGCGGCAGTGGCCGACTGGCGTGTTGCCAACGCCGCCGATCACAAGCTGAAAAAGACCGAGGGTGGCGGTGCACCGGCACTCGAGTTTGCGCAGAACCCAGACATCCTGGCGACGGTAGCGGCCATGCCGGGCGGGCCTTACTGCGTCGGATTTGCAGCCGAAACCGAAGACCTCGAAGCCAACGCGCAGGAAAAGCGTCGCCGCAAGGGCGTGCCCCTGCTGGTCGGCAATCTGGGTCAGGCCACCTTCGGCCTGGACGACAACGAGCTGCTGCTGATCGATGCCCAAGGCAGCACCCGACTGCCGCGCGCCAGCAAGACCGATCTGGCCCGCGTGCTGGCCCAGGAAATTGCCCGGCGACTGCCCACGGAACGCTGCTGATGGCCACCGACTTCGAGCGCATGAGTGTGCCGACCCGGGCGATCGAAGACACCCGCACGATGGGCGGTGCCCCCCGCGATGGCGACTTCGCCCGCCTGCTCCAGGCGGCCAGCCAGCCGTCAGCCCACCGGCTTCACGCCGCTGCCGACAGCATGGTCTCGGCACGCACAGCCGCCCCTCAAGGCAGGCTGCCGGCGGCATCAGAGCCCAGGCGCCTGGACGCTGAAGCACCCCTCATGACACCCGGCTCGATGCTGCAGCAGTCAGTCGCTGCGCCGCCATCCGTGCGTCGGGACATTTCCGCATCGCTGTTGGGCCGATGGCTGGCCATGCCACTCCGCGAACGCGTCATCACCGGGCTCTTCACGGTTGGCGGCATCGCGTTCGTGCTCAACATCCTGAGTTCGGCGATCGAATCGGCGGACGATGGTTTCGGTGTGCTGCTGGTTTTCGCGGTCATCGTGTTTTTCATCTTCAGCGCACGGTCGCGCAAATCCCGTGGGGCGCCATGATTTCGATCGATCTCAAGGTGCTCGATGAGCGCATTCGCGACACCCTGCCTGCCTATGCCACCGCGGGCAGTGCAGGGCTCGATCTGAGGGCCTGCATCGAGGCGCCGATCACCCTCGAGCCGGGCCAGACCGCCCTGATTCCAACCGGTCTTTCGATGCACCTGCGTGACCCCGGGCTGGCTGCCGTCTTGCTGCCGCGATCAGGACTGGGGCACAAGCACGGGATCGTGCTCGGCAATCTGGTCGGGCTGATCGACTCGGATTATCAGGGCCCCCTGATGGTGTCGTGCTGGAACCGTCATGCACCCGGCAGCGGCGCTGCCTTCGTGGTGCAGCCCCTCGAACGCATCGCTCAGATGGTGATCGTGCCGGTGATCCAGGCGCGATTCAATCTGGTCGAGACCTTCGAGTCCAGCGATCGCGGCACAGGGGGTTTTGGCTCGACCGGCCGGGGCTGATTGGCCACGGGTGCGGCCTCATGATGGTCTTTGACGCTCGAACGGGCTTCGAATCACCCTTTGAATCAACACTGCTGCTGGCAGCCCGGCCGCCCGAAGATGCCGGCACGCTGAATCGACTGCTCGACGCATTGCCGCCACTCGAATCTGCCACTGCCAAGCGCTTCGTTCATGCGGCGGATCGCGCCGCTTACCTGAGCGCGCACGCCTTGCTGCGCTGCTCGCTGTCCAGACTGGCCCTTGCGGCCGGTTCGAACTGCCCTCCCGCGTTCTGGCAATTTGAATCCGGCGAGCACGGCAAACCGCAACTCCTGCAGACCGGCCCGTTGCCGGGTGCACAGGTCAGCCTGTCGCATAGCCGATCGATGGTCGCCATCGCCATCGGCTTTTCAGGGCCACTGGGCGTGGATGTCGAACCGATCGACCACCCGCACGCTCACGCTCGCGAGAGTGCTCCCGTGGTTTTCACGGATTCAGAGTGCAGCTGGATCGATGCGACCGAAAACGCGCTCAGCGAACGATTTGCACGGCTGTGGACTGCCAAGGAAGCCTGGGCCAAAGCCCTGGGCGCGGGCCTGTCTCATGATCTGCGCACCTTGAGCGTCGATTTGCGATCAGGCCGTTACCACAGCGGCAAGCCCGGGCACTGGCAAGCCGATCTGCGCTGGCAGCTTCATGCCTGGCACATGGGCGGCCATATCGTGTCTCTGGCCTGTTCGCCGGCCCGGGAGATCGAGCCTGAAACGCTGCGCGCCCTGCCGGTCCGTCTGCCGGGGCTGGATCTCGACACCACCCTGCTCGCGCAGCGGATCACGCCCTCATCCTGAAACCCGCGCCGTCACCAGATCATCGAGTCGCCGGGCATCGGCCACGAACAGGCGAATGCCCTCTGCCAGCTTGTCGCTGGCCATTGCATCCTCGTTCATTTCGAAGCGGAACTGTTTCTCGTCGAAACGCACGCGCTCGATCGCTGAGCGGTCAATGTGCGCCGCATCCAGAAGTCGGGGCACCTGCACGGTGGAGGCTCGCAATTGTTCGAGCAGATCCGGACTGATGGTGAGCAGATCACAGCCCGCCAAAGCCAGCACCTGGCCGATGTTGCGAAAACTGGCGCCCATCACCTCGGTCTCGTAGCCGAAGGCTTTGAAATAGGCATGGATGCGCCGAACCGAAGCCACGCCAGGATCATTCTCAGCGGTGAACTCGATGCCGTCGCGCTTGCGGTACCAGTCGTAGATACGCCCGACAAACGGCGAGATCAGCGTCACGCCGGCATCAGCGCAGGCCACCGCCTGAGGAAAGCCGAACAGCAGGGTGAGATTGCAATGGATGCCATCGCGCTCCAGCCGCTCGGCGGCGCGGATGCCTTCCCAGGTTGAGGCGATCTTGACCAGCACACGTTCGCGGGGGATGCCGGCATGCGCGTACAGATCAATGATCCGGTGGGCGCGCGCGATCGTGGCCTGGGTATCGAAGGAGAGCCGGGCATCGACCTCGGTGGAGACGCGCCCGGGCACGATTGCCAGAATCTCGGTGCCGAACCGGACCAGCAGCCGGTCGCACAACTCGCCGGTCGACTCACCCTGATGCGAAGCGACCGTGTCATCGAGCAGCCCCTGATACTGAGCCAGCCCGACGGCCTTGAGGATGAGGGTCGGGTTGGTGGTCGCATCGCGCGGCGCGTAGGCCTTCATCGCATTGAAATCACCGGTATCGGCAACGACGACGGTGTGCTGTTTGAGCTGATCGAGCGCGGTCATGGGTGTTCCGGGCAGGTGGCTGGGAGGCATCGGGGCAGGACTGTACAGGGCAGATCAGCAGATCACCTGCTGCGGCCGAGCCGGATTCTAGCCCGCCCCGCGCCAGCGCTCAGGTCTTGATCGCACTCAAGCCACCCCCGAGCTGACACTGGACGAATCGCGGCGTCTGGTCGATCCTGAGCGGTCGACAGCGTCGATGGCGACTTTCCCGAACCGACTGCAGACATGACAGGAGCAGCATCATGAGTTTCGGCTACCGGACCCTTCTCACCCACTTCGACACCACGCCGCGCTCAAGCAAACGGCTGATGCTGGCCTCCAGCCTGGCGGAATCCTTCGAGGCGCACCTGACCGCGATTTACAGCGTGATGTCGCCGCTCTACACCGAGCCCTTCGTGAGCGACGGTGGCGCCTTCGTTGCTCAGGAACTGATTCGCTTGCAGCAGCGCAAGGACAACGAAGCCCGCGCACGCTTTGACGAGGTCTCGCGTCAATCCGGGCGGCCGATCGAATGGTGTCAGGCCGACGGCAATCCGGCTGCCGTGGTGAACGAATACGGGCGCTGCGCGGACCTGATCGTGCTCGGACAATACGACCCGGATCAGGCCAATGACATCACGCCTGATTTCATCGGCCGGGTCATTCTCGGGTCAGGACGCCCGGTACTGGTCGTGCCCTATGCCGGCGATTTCCAGTCGATCGGCAAGCGCCCGATGGTCGCCTGGAATGGGGGTCGGGAGGCGGCTCGCGCAGTGAGTGCCGCCATGCCGCTGTTGCGCCGAGCCGAGATGGTCCAGGTCAATGCTTTTGATGTTCGCTCGAATCGGGGTGCCCAGGGCGATCTGCCTGGCGCAGACATCGCAACCTATCTGTCTCGCCACGGCGTCAAGGCCAATGTCTCGACCAGCACAGGCCGTGATGTCGACATCGGCAACCAGATGCTGTCGCGCGCGGAGGACGAGAACATCGATCTGATCGTGATGGGTGGATACGGCCACTCGCGGGCCTTCGAATTCATCATGGGCGGCACGACGCGGACCCTGCTCGAATCGATGACCGTGCCGGTGCTGTTCGCCCACTGAGGGGCAGACCATCGGATTGAATCCCGACCCGAACGCGCCCCTGGCCGGCACCCTGCAGCTGTTCGCCACCAGCCTGGCGATCGGCCTGCTCATTGGCATCGACCGCGAGCGCAAAGGCGATTCAAGAGGCGTTCGAACCTTTGCGCTGGTGTGCATGCTCGGCACACTGGTCGCCTTGATCGCGGCGGGATCAGCGCGGCCCGAAATTCTGGCGGTCGGCCTGGGCCTGATCGGACTGATCTCGGTGAGCGCCTACTGGCCCGACGGACGCGTCGCACGCCGGGACGACCCGGCCACCGGGCAAGATGAACCCATCGAGGCACCCACAACCTCGGTGGTGGCCATGGTGGTCACCGGATGCCTGGGGATTCTGTGCGGAACCGGTCAGGA
>CAIXXI010000088.1 GCA_903923345.1 uncultured Burkholderiales bacterium
AGTTTCTGTTGCTGGGTGCTGCGGCGCTGGCGATGGCGCTGTTCACCGCAGGCCGCTACTACATGGTGACCTGGCTCGGTGAGCGTGTGATCGCAGATCTGCGGGGTGCGGTCTATGCCCGGGTCTTGACTCAGAGTCCGGTGTTCTTTGAAACCACCCAGACCGGCGAGGTGTTGTCCCGCTTGTCTGCGGACACCACGCTGGTGCAGACGGTCGTGGGATCGAGCCTGTCGATGGGGCTGCGCAGCTTCGTGACGTTTACCGGCAGCCTGGTGATGCTGATTGCGACCGCACCGAAATTGGCTGTGTCAGTCATCGCCGTGCTGGCCTTCGTCGTACTTCCGACGATCTTCATCGGTCGCAAGGTTCGAAAGTTGTCGCGTGACAGCCAGGACCGGCTGGCCGATTCAAGCGCAATCGCCGGTGAAGTGCTCAATGCGATCGCGGTGGTCCAGAGCCATGGGCAGCAATCGCGCGAGGCCTCGCGGTTTGCCCAGGCCTGTGAAGAGACATTTCGGGTATCGATTCGTCGCACACGGGCCAGGACACTGCTCACTGCCTTCATCATTGCGTCTGCACTGGGGGCGGCATTGTTTGGCCTGTACAGCGGAACCCTGGCCGTGATTCGCGGCGAGATGAGCGCCGGACTGTTAGGTCAGACCCTGTTGTACTTCGGCATGCTCGCCACCAGCTCGGCCATCCTGGCCGAGGTCTGGGGCGATCTGTTGCGCGCATCCGGAGCCTCCGAGCGATTGGATGAACTCCTGAAAGCCCAGACGGCGATCCGCTCGCCCGAGCCTGAAGGGCTGATTGCCCCGGTCTCGCTGCAAGGCGCGGCCATTCGCTTCGACGCGGTGGGCTTTTCCTATCCCTCGCGTCCGACCCGCGCGGCGCTCACGCATTTCACGCTCGACATCGCAGCCGGGCAGACGGTGGCGCTGGTTGGGCCCAGCGGGGCTGGCAAGAGCACGGTGCTCAACCTGCTGCTGCGCTTTTACGATCTCTCCTCAGGCACCCTGCGGATCGACGGCATTCCGGTCGACCGCTGGGATCTGGATGCCTTGCGCAGCCGGATTGCGCTGGTGCCCCAGGACGCAGTGATTTTTTCGGCGGATGCGCTGGAGAACATCCGCTACGGGCGCCCGGATGCCAGCGAGGCTCAGGTGATGGCCGCTGCCGCAGCGGCCCAGGCGGACGGATTCATCCGGGATCTGCCGCAGGGCTATCGGACCTTCCTGGGTGAGCGCGGAACCCGCTTGTCGGGTGGTCAGAGGCAGCGCATTGCGATTGCCCGCGCGATGCTCAAGGACGCGCCCTTGTTGCTGCTGGACGAAGCCACCAGTGCGCTGGATGCGCAAAGCGAGCGACTGGTTCAATCGGCGCTTGAGACCGCGATGCGCGGGCGCACGACCATTGTGCTGGCCCATCGCCTCTCGACTGTGCAGCGTGCAGACCTGATCGTGGTGATGGACGAAGGTCGAATCGTGGAGCAGGGGCGCCACGCCGACCTGATGGCGCAAGGCGGCTTGTATGCGCAGCTGGCCCGCTTGCAGTTCAGTGCCGAACCCGGCACTGAACTCGCCCGCTGAGCCTTACTTCGACATCTCCCGCATCGCCTTTTCAAGGCCAGCCAGCGTGACCGGATACATCCGGTTGGCCAGCACCTGACGGATCACCGAGATCGATTGGCGATACTCCCAGACACCTTCGGGCTCGGGGTTGAGCCAGGCAAATTTCGGGAAGCGCTCAGCCAGACGCTGCAGCCAGATCGCACCGGCTTCCTCGTTGTTGTATTC
>CAIXXI010000089.1 GCA_903923345.1 uncultured Burkholderiales bacterium
CGGTGTGCGGGTGGCCTGGCTGGCCGGCTCGCTGCCGGCATCGGCCAAGAAGTCGGTCCGCGCGGCGGCGGCACGCGCCGAGGTGGATCTGCTGGTTGGCACGCATGCTCTGGTCGAGGATTCGGTCGAGCTGCCTGCGCTCGGTCTGGCGATCGTCGATGAGCAGCATCGCTTCGGTGTGGCCCAGCGGCTTGCCTTGCGCGCCACCCGGGGCGACGTGTTGCCGCATCAGCTGATGATGAGTGCCACGCCGATCCCTCGCACGCTGGCGATGAGCTACTACGCCGACCTCGATGTCTCGGTGATCGACGAGTTGCCACCGGGACGCACACCGGTGCTCACCAAACTGGTCACCGAATCGCGCCGCGCCGAGGTGGTCGAGCGGGTGCGGGCCGCCGTGGCGCTGGGCCGGCAGGCCTACTGGGTTTGCCCGCTGATCGAGGAGTCCGAGGCCCTGGAGTTGCAGACCGCGATCGACACCCATGCCGAGTTGTCGGTCGTGCTCGAAGGATTGCGGGTCGGTCTGGTGCATGGCCGGCTGGCACCAGGACTGAAGGCGCAGACCATGGCCGCGTTTTCATCGGGCGAGCTTGATGTGCTGGTGGCCACGACGGTCATCGAGGTGGGCGTCGATGTGCCCAATGCGTCGCTGATGGTGATCGAACATGCCGAGCGATTCGGCCTGGCGCAATTGCATCAGCTGCGGGGGCGGGTGGGTCGAGGCAGCGCCGAGAGCGTGTGTGTGCTGCTGTATCGGCCGCCGCTGTCGGCCAATGCCCGCGATCGCCTGAAGTCGATGTATGAAACCACCGACGGCTTCGAGATCGCCCGACGCGATCTCAATCTGCGCGGCCCCGGCGAGTTTCTCGGGGCGCGCCAGTCGGGCCTGTCATTGCTGCGCTTTGCCGACCTGGAGCGCGATGCAGAGCTGGTTGAAGCCGCCCGCACCGAGGCGGTGGCGATGCTCGCCGGCCCGACCGCCGCCGTGGATGCGCATCTGCAGCGCTGGCTGGCCGGGCGCGAAGAGTTTCTGAAAGCCTGAGCCGATCTACTCCGGCTCGACCCCGGTGGCGACCAGCACCCGCGAGACCATGTTGTAGGCGGCAGTGGTCACGATCAGCTCGAAGACCTGCTGATCATTGGGGAGCACCGCGCGAAGTGCCGCAAAGCTGGCATCGCTGACCTTCACCGAGCGGGTCATCTCGATGACCACCGCGAGTGCAGCGCGTTCGGTCGCATCAAAGAGATCGGCGTTCTGTTGGGCAGACTGCGGGTCACGCAGGGCCGCCATCTGTGCCGGGCTTGCACCAGCCTGCTCGAGCAGCGGGGCATGCTGGACCCACTCGTACTCGGCGCCGTTCAGGACGCCGACCACGCACATGGCCATTTCACGCAGTTTGGCCGGCAGGGTCATGCCGCTTCTGACCGAGCCCAGCATGCTGTTCCAGCCCATCGCGACGGGCGGGCAATGCAGCAGCATCCGGTCCAGTTCGCCGAGCCGCCCGCCGCGACGCTTGCGAATGGCGTCGACAACATCTTTGGGTTCGGCAAGGTCTTCGGGCAGGTAGGGCAGGCGGGGCATGGTGATCCTCGAAAGGCGTGGCAGGGAAGTGCGCAGTTTCGCACGAGGCGAAGCCCGACAGGCCCGCTGCTAGAATCCGGCCCATGACGCTGACCGAGCTCAAATACATCGTTGCAGTGGCCCGCGAGCGGCATTTTGGCCGCGCCGCCGAGGCCTGCCATGTCAGCCAGCCCACGCTGTCGGTGGGCATTCGAAAGCTCGAAGATGAACTCGGCGTGGTGCTCTTCGAGCGCGGCGGCGCTGAAGTCAGTGTGACCCCGATCGGCCGGCAGATCGTCGATCAGGCGCAGAAGGTGCTCGATGAATCCTCGAGCATCCGCGAAATCGCCAAGCAGGGGCGCGATCCCTTGTCGGGCGCCCTGCGTCTGGGCGTGATCTACACCATCGGCCCCTATCTGCTGCCGCGTCTCATGCCGCGCATGATCGATGACGTCCCGCAGATGCCGCTGCTGCTGCAGGAGAACTTCACGGTCCGACTGATCGAATTGCTCAGGCAGGGCGATATCGATGTCGCGGTCCTTGCCGATCCCTTCGCTGATCAGGGCTTCTCGACCTGCAACCTGTACGACGAGCCCTTCGTGGTGGCGGTGCCCAGAGGCCATCCCTGGGCGCGGCGCAAGTCGATCAGCTCGACCGAGCTCAAGGAGCAGACCATGTTGCTGCTGGGCACAGGCCACTGCTTTCGAGATCAGGTGCTGGAGGTTTGCCCTGAGCTGTCGCGTTACTCCCAGGCGAGCGCCGGCATCCAGAAAACCTTCGAGGGCTCATCGCTCGAAACCATCCGGCACATGGTGGCTTCGGGCATCGGCATCACCGTGCTGCCCTGGCTGGCTCAGCCCGAGGCTGTGCTGGAAGGGCGCCGCCGTGATGATGGTCTGCTCA
>CAIXXI010000090.1 GCA_903923345.1 uncultured Burkholderiales bacterium
ACTACCAGCAGCAGTTGATCATTCGGCGCATGGCGCAGCAGTTCGCCTTGCCGATCGACATCCATGCCGGCGAAACGCATCGGGCTGAAGATGGCCTGGCGCTGTCGTCGCGTAATGGCTACCTGAGCGAATCCGAGCGCCGCGAAGCGATGCAGCTCTCGATCGCGCTCAAGGGGCTGGCGCAGGCCTTTCGTGAGCAGGCCCGAGCATCGGGCGATGCCAAAGCAGCGATCTCCAGCGAGCAACGGCTCGAACTCGAATCCCGGTTCATGCAAGCGCTCAAGCAGCGAGGCTGGGAGCCCGATTACCTCACAGTGCGTCGCCGCAGCGACCTGCAGCCGGCACAGGCCGCAGACGCGCTGGTGGTGTTGGGCGCGGCACGCCTAGGCAGCACCCGCCTGATCGACAATCTGGAGTTCTGAAGCCGCGCGGCTATTCCGTCGAGCGCGGTGGAACCAGCCGCGAGCGACGGCGCACGATGGTCACTGTCGGCGCTGCCGGTTTGATCAAGCCAGGCGCAGGCAACTCCACATCCGGATCGGTGGCACTCAGGCCAACCGCCTGAGGGTCCCAGTGAGCCGGTTCCGGGCGACGCGGACGATCATCGAAGCGCTCGTCACGCCGTCCATGGCTGCGATCCTGCGGGCCCGGCGACATGCGCTCCGAATAGCGCCCTGCACCATCCGAAGGCCCGCCAGAAGGCCGGCGGCCGCGCTGGGCCGTGGCCTGCTCGATCGTACTGACCGCGTGGCTGTAGATGACCATCTCGCCCTGCTGCGTCTCGAGCAGAAGCGTGTGCACATCGAAGGAGCGGATCCGCCCGGTAAAGCGGGTACCACTCAGCAGGTACACATGAACCGTCTGACGCTCGCGACGGTAACGGTTCAACTGCAGGAACTGACGACTCTTGGGATCAGCCGGAATCTTCACGTGAACATGCGATCAAGGACAGAGCAGTCGCGAAGATATCAGACGGACTGATTCAGTGCTTCTTCGGCTCGGCTGCGCCATCCTTGGTCATGGCTTCCTGACCGGCATGCTCCCCACCCATCTCCACATGGCCGCCTTGCATCATCACAAAAATTGCAACCGCAGCAAGCATGACAAATCCGATGATGATCTTGGCCATGATGGTGTGTTCAGACAATAAGTGAGTGGGTCAAACGCATGCCGGGTACAGGTGCTCAGTCGTCGGCGTAGATGTCGCGATCTTTGGTCTCACGCACAAACAGCATGCCGATTGCAAAGCAGACCAGGGCAATCACGATCGGATACCAGAGTCCCGAGAAGATATCGCCCTGCGACGCCACGATCGCGAAGGCTGTCGCCGGCAGGAAGCCGCCGAACCAGCCATTGCCGATGTGATAAGGCAGCGACATCGAGGTGTACCGGATACGGGTCGGGAACAGTTCCACCAGCATGGCTGCAATCGGGCCATAGACCATGGTCACGTAGATCACCATGAGGGTGAGCAGCGCAACGATCGCCGGCTTGTTGATGGCAGCCGGATCAGCCTTGGCCGGATAGCCCGCCGCCTTCACCGCTTCGTCCATTTCCTTCTTGAAGCGGGCCGCCTCCTCCTTCGCGTTGGCCACCTTGCCGTCGTAGGCCTTGATCGTCTTGTCGCCGACCGTCACCTCAGCACCCGAGCCTGCCGCACCGGCTGCGTTGTTGTAGTTCAGACCGTTGGTGGCGAGATAGGCCTTGGCCACGTCGCAGGGCGTGGTGAACTTGGCCGTGCCGGTCGGGTTGAACTGGAACGAGCACAGGGCCGGATCAGCGGTGACCTTGATCGGCGACTTCATCTGCGCTGACTCGAGAGCCGGGTTGGCAAAGTGCACCAGACCCTTGAAGAGCGGGAAGTAGGTCAGTGCCGCGATGATCAGGCCGGCCATGATGATCGGCTTGCGACCGATCTTGTCGGACAGCCAACCAAACAGCACGAAAAACGGCGTACCCAGGATCAGCGACAAGGCCACCAGAATATTGGCCGTGGCGCCATCAACCTTGGCCATGCGCTCCAGGAAGAACAGCGTGTAGAACTGCCCGGTGTACCAGACCACTGCCTGGCCCATGGTCAGACCGAACAGCGCCAGCAGCACGATCTTCATGTTGCTCCACTGACCGAAGGATTCGGTCAGGGGCGCCTTGGAGACCTTGCCCTCGGACTTCATCTTGGTGAAAGCCGGCGACTCGTTGAGCTGCAGCCGGATCCAGACCGAGATGCCAAGCAGCACGATCGACACCAGATACGGAATCCGCCAGCCCCACTCGGCAAAATCCTTCTCACCCAGCGAAGTGCGAGTGGCCAGGATCACGATCAGCGCGAGCATCAGGCCCACGGTGGCGGTGGTCTGGATCCACGAGGTGTAAAAGCCCCGGCGGCCATGCGGCGCATGCTCAGCCACATAAGTGGCTGCGCCGCCATACTCCCCGCCCAGCGCCAGGCCCTGCAGCAGTCGCAGGCCGATCAGCATGATCGGTGCGGCCACGCCAATCGAGGCATAGGTCGGCAGGATGCCGGTGATGAAGGTGGCCACGCCCATGATCAGGATGGTCACCAGGAAGGTGTACTTGCGACCAACCAGATCCCCGAGCCGACCGAAGACGATGGCGCCAAACGGCCGCACCGCAAAACCGGCCGCAAAGGCCAGCAGCACAAAAATGATCCGGGTGGACTCATCGAGTCCGGAGAAGAAGTTCCTCGCGATGATCGCGGACATCGCGCCAAACAGATAGAAGTCGTACCACTCGAAAATCGTGCCGAGCGATGATGCGAAGACGACGCGCTTTTCTTCTTTGGTCATCGGTGCAGCTTCGGCGGGTTTACCTAGCGCGGGTGAGTTGGTGGCCATGCCTACCTCCGTCATGCTTATGGAATGAAGGGGTGGTCGTGATGCCACCTCCGGTGCGAATCGTCGTCGCGAAAACTGACCAAGTGCTGACGCAGCCGGGCCGCACCTCAGGCCCTGACTTCAGGCAATCACTTCGACCGTGACCGCCGGCAAAGCGGACTGGCCCAGCCTGGATCGCAAGGCCTGCTCGGCGCTTTGCCGCAGGGTCTCAGAGGCGGTGCGTGACGCCAGGGCATGCCCGACCATGAGCACCACCGGCCGCCCATCGGTCATCAGCCCTGCTGAGGCAATCTGCCCGAGCGTGCTGCGCTCGACGCTCTGATCCGGCCAGGAGGCCGCGCGCACTGCAACCACCGGCGTATCGCCCGAAAAGCCGCGCGCCATCAGGGTCTGCGAGCATTGGGCTGACATTCGCCCTGCCATGTAGAGCACCACCGTGCCCTGCGGATTCAGGCCCTCGGCCCAGTCATCTGATTCGGCCAGGTCTTCGCCCCGACCCAGCCTGGGTGTGACGATGTCCAGGCGCCTGGCGACACCCCGGCGGGTCAGTGAGTGTCCCGCGGCTGCGGCAGCCGCACTGGCCGCGGTGATCCCCGGCACGATCTCCCACTCGATGCCGGCCGCATCGAGCGCGTCGATTTCTTCATCGAGCCGGCCGAAGACGGTGGGATCACCGCCCTTGAGACGAACGACGGCCCGGTATGACACAGCACACTCGATCAGCGCTGCATTGATCTCGCTCTGCGTGGATGCACGGCCTTCGCAGCGTTTGCCCACGTCGATGAACCGCGCACCGGACGCCCAATCGAGCAGCTCGTCAGTGATCAGGGCGTCGTGCAGGACCACATCGGCCTGCGACATCACCCTCAGGGCCCGCACCGTCAGCAGGTCGGCCGCACCCGGGCCGGCTCCAACGAACCAGACCTTGCCCGGCGGGGTCGATTGGGACGCGCGCTCGGACATCGCGTGTCAGGCCGCTTCCTGGCGACGACGAAACAGCGGCTGCGGCTCGTCAGTGGCTGATTGATAGCGCACGCTGAAATCGCGAAAGGCCGAGAGCGCAGCCTGCGGGTCCTGATCGTCACGCAGGGCAAAGCTGTCGAAGCCGCAACGCGCCATCAGAAAGAGCTGATCACGCAGCACATCACCGGTGGCCCGCAGCTCGCCTTGCCAGCCCAGGCGTTCGCGCAACAGGCGTGCGGTGGAGTAGCCGCGTCCGTCGGTGAACTTGGGAAAATGGACAGCGACCAGCTCGAAGTTCACCAGATCAGTGGCCACCGATTTCACGTCATCGGGCGGCGACAGCAACAGCCCCAGCCGCCCGCTGTGGCCCTTCAGTAGCGCCCCCTGAGCACGCCAGACATCGAGCGACACCAGCACATTGGCGCCTTCAGGCATTGAGCCCGCCGTGCCATCGAAGGCCTGCCAGCTGTCTGGCCGCAAACCCTTACGATCGATCAGGTGCGCCATAGACCGCCTCCTTGAAGGGCTCGATGCCGATGCGCTGCACCACGTCGATGAATCGCTCCTCGACCGATGATCGAGTCGCGACATATTTGCGCACCAGCGACTCGATGACATCGGGAAT
>CAIXXI010000091.1 GCA_903923345.1 uncultured Burkholderiales bacterium
AATGACCAGCCCGATCAGGCCCTGGTGGCGCAGGCCAGCGGCAACGGCCATCTGGCCGATTTCAGTGCGCAAGGCTTTGCAGATGCCATCGCACGGGCGCTGGCTGCCTTGCACGCACCCGGTGCCGGTGCGCGTGCTGCCGCCGCCCGCGATTGGGTGCGCCGCCATCGCAGCTACGAGGTGATCGGAGCACAGGTCGCGGCCGCGTTGCGCCGGGTCATCAATCGAGATCCGGTCCGGTCATCGGCTGGGATCGCCCACGGCCCGGCCGGCTCGAACTGACCGCGGCTCGGACAGTTCGCTGATGAGCCCCCAGCCGTATTCAGGCGCGCAGATCCGCTCCAGTCTGGTGGCCTACTCGATCGGCAAGGCGATCAGCGCCCCGCTGTCGCTGTTGCTGATCCTGCTGCTGGCGGCCGTCATGCAGCGCAGCGAGTACGCCAGCTATATCGCTGCGGCCGCCGTGCTGGAGATCTGTGTGGTGCTGGGGACCTTCGGCGTGGAGTGGGTCATGCAGACTGCGCTGGCCGGCATTCGCGTTCATGGCAATGGCCTGCAGTTGCGCCGCGCAGTCTTTCGGCTGGGTGCCGTGCCCTTCGTGGCCTATGGGCTGCTCGGCACGGCCTTGTGGATGCAGGCGCCCCGGGTGAGCGAGTTGCTCGGGGGTGTCGCTGCGCCCGATCTGCTGCGGGTCTATGCCGTGGTGCTGGTGCTCGAGGGGCCGGCCCGCATCCTGCGCGACAGCCTGATGGCCGTGCTACTGCTGCAGCGGATCAGCCAGGTCTCGCTGGTGGTGCGGGTGGTGGCGGTCTTTGTGATGGTGATGGCCGTGCTGCTTACCGGGCACACGCTCGATGCGCTGGTGTTGGGTCGCATCGAGATCGCCGCCGCTGCGACAGGCCTGCTGATTGCTCTGGGTGGGTTGATTCACCAGCTGCGATCCGAACGGCAGTCGATGATCGACAGCGAGCCCGTGGCCGGCGCATCGGTTCACGCGCGGGCACGGGCGCGCAATGCCTCGATTGCGCCCTGGGTGGGCTGGCGTTCGCTGCGGTTTGCCGGGCATGCCTATTTCAGCATCGTGCTGATGCTGCTGGTGGGCACCGATGTGATGACCGCACTGGTGGCGCGCTGCCTCGGTGCCGAGGCGACTGCCGCATTCGGCTTTGTGGTGCGGCTGGTCGAGATGGCGCGTCGATACCTGCCGATGGACCTGTTCTGGGGCGTGATCAGACCCGCAGCCATCGGGCGCTATGAAGCCGGCGGACAGGATCGGGCGGCCCTCATTCAGGACTGCAACCGGATGGTCGATGCCAATCTGATTGCGGTCGGTTTCGTGCTGACCCTGAGCCTGGCGGTGGGCGATGCCCTGGTCGGCCTGTTGTCGCGGGGCCAATTCACTCATGCGCGCACCGTGCTGATTGCGCTGCTGCCGATCCTGGCCAGTCACACGATTCGCCGGGGTGTGGAACTGATGGCCTATGTCCGGGGTCGTTCCGGTGACTTTGCCCGTGCGGCAGTCGCCTGCCTGCTGGCGCCACCGCTCACGGTCCTGCTGCTGCGAACCGGCGAGCCTGCGGCTGCCCCCTTTGCGGTGCTGGTCGCCGACGGCCTGTTCATCATGATGGCCCTGCGTGCGATGGATGCTGCCGGCGAGTCGATCGATTTTAATGTGCACCGCTGGGGGCGACTGGCGCTGACCTGTGTGCTCGCCGCCTGCCTCGGACTGGCGCTGCGCTCGCTGTGGCCGTCTCAGACGGGGACCGTGCTCGCATTCCTGCTGACCGGTTCGGCCTTCGTGCTCCTGGCCCGGAAATTCACGTTGATCGATGCGACCGAGTGGTCCCGGCTGGGCCACTTCATGCGCTCGCGGGTGCGGGCCTGAAGGGGCGCAGTCCTGCCTGACGGCGGGATGTCCTCGGCTGTTGGCTCGGGCCTGGCAATGAAAAGCTGAAGGCTTCGCTGCGCGCGAGACCGTGCACGGCGAAACAGCCTGCCGCCTGCGCGGCGAACCTGCGAATCCGACAATGCCGACCCAAGCCAATCGACTGCTCAGCCTGAACAGCTACCACTATCTGCGCGGCGGCTCCGACAGTGTCTATTTCCAGCATGCCGAGCTCATGGCCGAACAGGGCTGGGACAACGCCTATTTTTCGATGCACCACCCGCGCAATCTGCCCACGCCCTGGTCGCGCCACTTCGTGGACGAACTGGAGTTCGGCCATGCGTATCGCACGATGGACCGCATCGCAATGGCCACGAAGGTGGTCTATTCCTTCGAAGCCCAGCGCCGCTTGCGCGGGCTGCTGGCCGAGTACCAACCCGATGTGGCGCATGTGCACTGCATCTACCACCATCTGTCTCCCTCGGTACTGCCGGTCCTGCACGATCGCGGCATTCCGGTGGTGATGACCGCGCATGACCTGAAGATCGCCTGCCCGGCCTACAAGATGCTCAACGACACCGGCATCTGCGAGCGCTGCAGGCAGGGCTCGGTGCTCAACGTGGTCCGTCATCGCTGTATTCGCGGCTCGATCGCCGCCAGTGTGGTGGTGGCCATCGAAAGCGGCGTCCATGGTGCCTTGCAGACCTGGGGCCGGCACATCGATCGCATCGTGGCGCCCAGCCGCTTCTTTCTGGAGAAATTCGTCGAATGGGGCTGGCCGCGTGAGCAGTTTGTCTTCATCCCGAATTGCGTCGATGCCGCCCGTTTCACTCCAGAAACTGCGCCGGGTGACTACTTTCTGTACTTCGGCCGGATGGCACCCGAAAAAGGCGTTGGCACATTGCTTCGCGCCGCGGCGCTCGCCGGCGTGCCGCTGAAACTCGCGGGCAGCGGGCCTGAGGAGGCCGCGCTGCGCGAGTTGAGCGCTGAGCTCGGCGGGGTGGGCGAGTTTCTGGGCTTCAGATCGGGCGAGGCGCTGCACGAGCTGATCCGGGGCGCTCGGGCGGTCGTGCTGCCTTCGCAGTGGTACGAGAACGCACCGATGAGCGTGCTCGAGGCCTTTGCGCTGGGCAAGCCGGTGATCGGTGCCGACATCGGCGGCATCCCCGAGCTCATCGATCATGGCTCGACCGGATGGACCTTTGAAAGCGGCCATGTCGATGAACTCGCCTTCACCCTGTCGCATGTCGCGGCCCTGGCTGATTCGCGGCTGCAGGACATGGGCCGGAGTGCCCGCCGCACGGTCGAGCAGCGCTTCAATCCGGCAGGCTATGTGGCACAGATGCTCGAGGTGTATGCGGGTCTGGGTGCGAGGGTCTGACATGCAACAGCGAGTGCTGCGCATCCTGGGCACCCGGGGCGTTCCGGCGGCCCACGGCGGATTTGAAACCTTTGCAGAGCAGCTGGCCCTGTACCTGGTCGCACGCGGCTGGCGGGTGGTGGTTTATTGCCAGGATGAAGGCCCGGCGGCGCTGCGCGAAGATCGCTGGCAGGGCATCGAGCGGGTGCGTATTGCGGTGCCGGGGCGCGGTGTGTCGTCCACGATCCTGTTTGACTGGAAGGCCACGTTGCACGCCTCGCGCAACCCGGACCTGTGCCTGACCCTGGGCTACAACACCGCGGTGTTCTGCGCGCTGCTGAAGCTTCGCGGCATTCGCAACATCATCAACATGGATGGCATCGAATGGTCTCGCGCAAAGTGGGGACCGCTCGCCCGGACCTGGTTTCGACTCAACGAAGCGGCGGGTTGCCGGCTGGGCGACCATCTGGTCGCCGACCATCCCGAGATCGAGTTGCACCTGCGCCGTCAGGCGCGGCCCGATCGCATCAGCATGATCCCCTATGGCGCCGATCGCATCAGTGAGGCACCCGACGCACCGGTGCGGGCGCTGGGCTTGCAGCCCGGGCGCTATCTGACGCTGATCGCCAGGCCTGTACCGGAGAACTCGATTCTCGAAGTGGTTCGCGGGTTTTCCCGCCGGCCCCGCGGCGTGCGCCTTGCGGTGCTGGGCCACTATCGGGCTGACGACCCGTTTCATCGCGCCGTTCGAATGGCAGCCAGCGACGAAGTGCAGTTTCTCGGAGCGATCTACGATCGCGAGGTGGTGAGCGCGCTGCGCGTGCATTCGCTGGCGTATGTCCATGGCCATCAGGTGGGCGGCACCAACCCCTCGCTGGTCGAGGCGCTGGGCGCGGGCAATGCGGTGATTGCGCATGACAACCGCTTCAATCGCTGGGTGGCCGGTGAGGGCGCCCGCTATTTCCAGACAGCTGACGAGGTGGACGCCCTGCTGAGCGACCTGCTGCTGCACCCGGCACAACTCGATGCCATGCGGGCGGCCAGCCTGCGTCGCTTCGACTGCGGCCTGCACTGGAGCGACATCCTCGCGTCCTACGAAGCGCTGCTGGTGCGCGTGGCGCAAGCCGCTACTCCAGGGGCGGAGGGGCGGCCTGCAGTGCGGTCACGCTGATCGCTGCGCCGCCTGGGTCCTGGACACCGACATCCAGCGTGATGAAGTTGAAGGCCTGCCAGTCAGCGGTCAATCGCTTGGCCCGGGACAAGCCCACGCCGGGGTTGTAGCCCTCGGGTGTGAAGGCGGCCACCTGCGTGGTGGCGTCTGGGTAATAGTCGGCGCCGACCTGCAGCAACAGGCGGGCCTGCGCACGGTCGTCGACACCGCCTGCAATCAACCGTGCCTGCAGGGTGACAAAGACTGCACCGACATCGGGTGCGTCGATGTTCAGTCGCCCGCAACACCAGCCATGAAAGACGCGGCCACCCCCAGGCACTGCGATCGATGCGCCGGCATCGGCCGTGGCGCGCAGATCGGCGGGCCCCACTGCGTTGCCACTGAGTGTCTTCGGATACAAGGCGCCATCGATGCGGCCGTTGCGCGCCAGCGGCTGCCACTGGCCAGTGGACTGGCTCAACACGTAGACCTGCATCCTGCGCACTTCGACCCGTGTGTGGATCGACGCGTGACCTTCACCATCGAACACCACGAACCAGGGCACCAGGGCGGTCCACCACTGGTCGCTCTTGTAGCGCGGGTTGGCGGGTTGCCACCAGCGTGGCGTGCGAGTGCCGCGCGGGTCATTGCCCATCACCACATGTCCGGGTCCCTTTGCCCAACCCGCCTGCTGCGGCACGCCGGCCAGAGGCAGGTCATTGGGCAGGCTCATGTCGGTGATCAGGGCTGCGATCGAGTTGAGGCTCGTCGCTGCAGGTGATCCTGAGTCGGCGGCGGTATCGGCGGCGTTCGAGGACGTCTGGCCCCGGCTGCAGGCCGACAGCACCAGCAGGATGGCGATCGTGATCAGGCGAGATGCGAGCATGCCCTTGCCGGAGCAAGGGCGATGCCCGCATGCCGTTGTCGGGTCGATGGGGTCGACCCGTTTGTCGCTGGACTTACTCGATCGGCGGCGGGTTGCTGCGAAGCGTCGCAGCCGGGACGGTGGTCATGTTGATGGCCCGCCAGTTATTGGTGACGTACTTCATGCGACCGTGTCCGGCCTCGCCGTTGTTCGGCTGACCTGCTGCCCAGCCCGAGGTCAGGTCGCGCCAGTAGTCCAGCCCGGTGTAGGCCAGAAAGCGTGCCTTGGCCCGGTCATCCGGCAGGCTCGGGTTGTTGACCACCAGCTTGGCCTGGTAGGTCGCGTAGACCCCGCCGAGGTCGGCGCGGTCAAAGGGCTGACGGCCGCAGCACCAGAAGTGATAGGCGTAGGGCCAGACCGGCGTGGTGGACACGCCCCCGTCAGGCTCGGTGCGCATCGAGGCGGTTTTCACATCGTTGCCGAGCCGGAAGTCCTCGTTGTAGAAGGAGCCGTCGACGGTGGTCGAGGCACCGATCCGGGTCCAGGTGCCCTTGCTCTTGCTCAGCACATAGATCCGCATGTTGCGCATCTCGACCCGGGTGTTGGTGGCCGGGCTGCCTTCCTTGGCCACGAAGATCACGCCCCAGGGCAGGGCATAGCCCCAGGCGGTCGGCGGGTTGTTGCCGTAGTCCAGACCCGGACCGGTCAGCGTGCCCCAGCCCGGGAAGGCGATCGGGGTGCCCTCGTGCGGCAGGGTCATGTCGTCGATGATCGTGTCGATCGAATTGACTGTGGTGGGCGCGGGTGTCGGGGCCGGCGTCGGTGTGGGGGTGGGGGTGGGGGTGGGGGTTGGGGTTGGGGTTGGGGTGGGCTTGGGTGTCGGGGTTGCACCGGCGGTCAGGGTGCCAGCCGCGTTGTTCAGGGCGCTGGCGACGGTGGTG
The DNA here is from genome assembly GCA_903923345.1 of uncultured Burkholderiales bacterium. GTDB lineage: Bacteria > Pseudomonadota > Gammaproteobacteria > Burkholderiales > Burkholderiaceae_E > UBA4615. The sequence continues at coordinate 6,202 of CAIXXI010000091.1, forward strand.
CTGGTGTTGCCGGTGGTGAGTGCGGTTGCAGCGCTGGTGAGCGCATTGGCAACGGTTTGCAGTGAGGCGGACGTGTCGGCACCGCCGCAGCCAGCGAGACCGGCGGCGATCAGCAATGACAGGCCCGTGGCGGGTCGAAACAGTGGGAAAGGACGAAGGGATCGCATGACGACTTCCATGAGTGCGGGCGCTTCGAGGCAGAGGCTCTGGCGCAAGGGGCAACCGCGGTGCGTTGTCTGCCCTGCGGGCGGACGGTGCGTGCGGACCGGACGAAAGACCATCGGAATGGCCTCCGGAACGCACCGTATCGGGAGGGAAGCTTGGCTTAAGGGGTCGGCTGGACCGGCGGCCCGCTTGCGCCGATCGATGGCCGTCAAGCTTGAAGTGTCAAGCTGTCAGCGTGGCTGTACCGCTGAATGGACGGCGATGGGTGACGAATGGCGCCGTGAAGGTCGGCGCTGTCGCATCAGGTTGACGCGTGAGGCTGACGCAGTCTCTCGGGCAGACCGTTTCAGGGGGTGCAGCGTCCCGGCGGGAGGTCGGTTGCATAGCGCCTCCGTTCGTACAGTGCCGTGTGGTTGTCGGGTCGTCGCGGTGCGTGGACGATCGACTCGCGAAGCCGTTCGAGCAGCCCGTGCCGGCGCATCGGTGGCTCGGGCACGGTGGCGTTAGCCTCGATGGTCAGTTCAACCCGCTGCAGCGCGCGTGATCCGGTGATCGTCCAGCCCGGAACAGGACTTTCGATGCGGAAATCACCGAGCTCGACCGGCAGCGGCGCGCGTGGTGCGTCGAGCAGCTGGCCGTCGCGGTCCTGTGCGAAGGCCATCACCAGCGAGCGCAGCGACCACAGGCAACTGGCCGGTCCGGAGTAGGCCGCCTGCAGGGCGGGATCGTCGCCGCAGAATCCCGAGGTCACCCGGCCCGCGTCGATCGCCCCGTGAGTGATGAACCACGACCAGCTGGCGTCGAGTGCGCGCAGCGCTTCACCGCGTTGCAGTCCGGCTGCGGGTGTGCCGGACGCGCTTGCGGGACGGCCGACCTGTGCCAGCAGCGGTACCGGGGCGGCCATGCGATAGCAGGCACTGCGGCCCATCAGCGGATGGCCGCGTGGCCCCAGCAGGTAGCGCCAGGTCGAGACGAATTCGGATCGCGCCGGGTCGATGAAATCGGCCTCGAAGCCCGGGTCCAACTGCTGCAGCCAGTACAGCGAGTAGTGGAAAGACCAGGCGTTGTAGAAATCGAAGCCATTGGGCGGGTCGACAAACCAGCCCTGGCCACGGTACAGGCTCTTCAAAATCTCCCAGCTGGTCTGCATGCGTTCGTCGTATCGCGAGACGTCTGCGCCCAGCGCCCGCAAGGCCCGGTGAACGGTCAGTGCGAACAGTTGCCAGTTGCCGTCCCAGGCCTGGCGTTGCAGCGACTGCGACAGCCACGTCACCACGCGGGCCTGCTCGCTGGCATCGAGCCGCGCCCAGACCTGCTCGCGTGCCAGCCACAGGCCCAGCGCGATGTCGGCCGACTCGACCAGTTGCGGGCTGTAGTCGCCGACATCGCCCCAATAGGCAGGGTGCTTCGGGTCGGTGCCGATCGCAATGCCGCGGGCAAAGGCCTGCGCCAGATCGAGGCGGCCAGAGGCCAGTTCGATCGATCCCGGGCGTCCGCTGGCGAGCCAGGCGGCGGCCAGCGGAAAGATGCGTGAAAAGCCCTCCATGCCATCCGCGCTGCGACCGGCCTGGCTGGGCTCGCCCGGATAGTGAGCCCGTTCTCCGGTGGGCGTTCGGTAGTTGGCGAAGCCTTCCAGCAGGTGGCGGGCCAGCGCCTCATAGTCGGCGGATCCGGGATGACCGTCGCCCCGGGGCGCGAAGCGGCGCTGCAGCTCGGATTGGGGCGTGATGCGCGTGGCGATCGGCTTTGCACGTTCGTTCCAGCCCGGCACTGCGGTTCTCAGCCTGACCGCATGCAGCAGCAGGCCGGCGCCGATCAGGGCCAGGATCAGGACGATCCGGATGCGGCGCGGGCTCATCAGGCCGCGCCCGAAAAGCGGACCGGACCGCTCAGGTGATCAGCCAGCCGCAGCGAAAGCTGAACGATCGTCAGGGTCGGATTGACTGCGCCGCCGCTGGGAAAGACCGACGAGCCGGCGACGTGCAGATTGGCCAGTCCGTGGACCTTGCAGTGGGCATCGACCACGCCGCGTCGCGGGTCCGCCGACATGCGTGTGCCGCCCATGTGGTGGTTACCCTTGATCTCGTCGTCCGCCGGAAACGACCCCTGGCCGAGCACCCAGGGATCGATTCGTGCGCGCCCGTGCCCGCGGGCAGCCAGGGTTTCGGCCAGTAACAGTGCCGCCCCTCGAACCGTCTGCCGATCGACCTCGTCGAGGCGCCAGTGCAGCTCGGCGCGGGGTACGCCATTGCGATCGGGGTCGGCACCGAGCACCACCCGGTTCCAGGCGCGTGGCGCCTGCTCCCAGGAGGCGCGCAGCAATGCGCCACAAAACAGGCGCCGGTTCAGTCCGGCCATCACGCGCTGACCGAGTTCGGGTGCCACGCAGGCCAGCCGCACCGCCAGTTCACGGGAGGCTTCGCGGGGGCGGCGGGTCAGCCGCAATCCGGCGTTGAGCAGGCCACGATCGCGCAGGGCGGCCGCAGTCGGTGCCGACCAGGCGATCGACCAGCGATCGAACACCATCGGTGTGTCCGCTTCGAGCAGCGCCTCGCCGACGGTGAAATGCGGATGCTCGATCCAGTAGCGGCCCAGGGCAGCGGGCTCTTTCACGATGCGCCCGACTTGGGTTCGATTGGCCCACAGCAGCATGCGACTGTTCTCGATGCCGCCGGCACACAGAACGAACTGGCGCGCCTTCAGGCGGTGGCGACGGCCATCGGGACCGCAGGCCTCGACCGACTCGATGACGCCGCCGCTTTCGTGCAGATCGACCACGCAGGCATCGAGCACCACAGTCACATTCGCCATGCGATTCAGCACCGGTCGGTATTTGGCGGCGAAATTGACCGGCGGCGAATAGCGCATCGTGGTCAGGCGCAATGCCTCGCCATAAGGGCGATCGGGCTGGTGCGGGGTGAGCTCCAGCACCGACTCGGCGCGGGCCAGGAAGGGCTCGAGGTCGCTGCGCCCGATCGGCCATTTCGTGTCGATCCCAGGAACCTTGTCTTCGAAATCGATGGCATCGAGGGTCTGGCAAAAGCCGCCCCAGTGGTTGGAGCTGCCGCCAAAACAGCGCAGCCTGCCGACCTCCAGGTCGAAGCGCAGGGGCCCGACCACCTCGCCTTCGTACATGGCCTGCGAGTCCGGATCGACATGGGCACCGCCGGCCTCCAGCAGCAGGACCGACCAGCCGCGTGCACCCAGTTCGGTCGCCAGTGTGATGCCGGCCGGGCCCGAGCCGATGAGGCAGACATCGAAGCGCCGAGCGCCGTGTGCCACTCGCTCGAGCGATTCGGCAAACATCAGCTGTCGTCGCGATGCAGCAGCCAGCCGTCGCGCAGGATCAGTCCGGTCGCGGGGGCCGCGGCTGCGATCGGGCGCGCCCGGGCGGGAGTGGCCAGCGCCAGCAACCCGAGCAGGGCGATTCGGCGGGGCGCTGAAGGGCGCACGCCGCCCCGCGGCGACGGGCAGGGAAAGCGTCTGAGAAGGGTCTTCATTCGCCTGATCGTGCTGCACGTGCACCGGCCCGGCGTTGATCCTGCTCAGTCGGATGGACAGGCAGAGCCCCTGAGCCAGGTGCTGGCACCGCAGGCTGCCGCCCGCCCGCCCGTTAGAATCCGTCGGATGACTGCTGCCTCTTCCCCTTCACCCGCCGTTCCTGCGTCTGACCGCCGCCGCCGCATCCAGCGCCTCAAGCTGATGGCCATCCTGCTGGTCTGCGCAGCACCGGTGATCGCGTCGTACCTGGTGTACTACGTGATCCCGCCGTCGGGCCGGACCAATTTCGGCACGCTGATCGAGCCGCAGCGCCCGGCCACAGGCCTGCCCCTGCAAACCCTCGACGGCGCGCCGCAGCCCTTCAAACCCCTGCTCGGACAATGGGTCCTGCTGCATGCCGACTCTGCGCTGTGTGGCCGCGCCTGCGTCGACAAGCTCTATGCCCTGCGCCAGCATCGCACCATGACCGGCAAGGACCGCGATCGCATCGAGCGGCTGTGGCTGATCACCGATGCCGCGCAACCGGCCGAGGCCTTGTCGACCGACTACGGCGGCACGCTGATGTATCGCGCTGACCCTGTCGCTCTGGCGGCACTGCTGCCCGTGGAGCCCGGGCGACGCATCGAGGACTACCTCTATCTGATCGACCCGATGGGCAATCTGATGATGCGCTTTCCGGCCGACGGTGAGCCGGCCCGCATCCGCAAGGACATCTCTCGCTTGCTGCGGGCCTCGCGGGTCGGCTGAACGCACGGGACGAATCGATGAAGTCGACCTACAACCGGCTGCTGTTGCTGGCGCTGTTTCTCACCTTCGACCTGATCATGTTCGGGGCGTTCGTGCGCATCACCGATGCGGGTCTGGGCTGCCCGGATTGGCCGGGGTGTTACGGCCAGGCGACGCCGCTGGGGGCCATGGATTCGATTCGCGCCGAGGCGGCCGAGCGCCCCGATGGTCCGGTCACCGTGTTCAAGGCCTGGGTCGAGATGCTGCATCGCTACATTGCGGCAGGTCTGGGCCTGATCGTGATCGCGCTGGCGGTGGCGGCCACGCGGGCCCGCCGGCGTGATCCAGGCGCACAGCGCCAGCCGGGTGTGCCACTGGCCTGGTTCACGCTGGCCTGGATCATCGTGCAGGGCGCCTTCGGTGCACTGACGGTCACCCTCAAGCTGCAGCCGGCGATCGTCACCGCCCACCTGCTGGGCGGCATGACGCTGTTCGGCCTGTTGGTGGCGCAGTGGTGCCGCACCGAGGGGCCGGTCGTGACGCAGGATGCGTCGCGGCTCAGGCGTCTTGCCTGGCTGGCACTGGCCGTGCTGTTCGTGCAGATCGCCCTGGGCGGTTGGGTGAGCACGAATTACGCGACCCTGGCCTGTCAGTCCTTCCCGACCTGTCAGGGGCAGTGGTGGCCGCCGATGGACTTCGCCCGGGGCTTTGAGCTGTGGCGGCCGCTGGGCATCAGTGCCGACGGCCGGGCCTTGCCGTTTCAGGCGCTGACCGCAATCCATGTGGTCCACCGGCTGTGGGCGGGGCTGGCGTTTCTCGTGATCGGCTGGCTGGCCGTGCGCGCATTCAGAACCGAGGCCTTGCGCCAGACCGGCTGGCTGCTCGGGGCTTTGCTGGTGCTGCAGGCGCTCACCGGCCTGACCAATGTCTTTCTCGACTGGCCGCTGGTGGCTGCGGTGGCCCATACCGGTGGCGCGGCCGGACTGCTGGCAGCAGTGCTCGTGGTAGCCTTCGCCAGCGCAGCGCCCTCATCGGCGCATCCGGCGCACGCCCGTCCCGGCCGGACGCCTCAATCCGACACACCCCCCACCAGGCAGACCGCGTCTACTGTGCGCGCCTGACCGCAGTCCAATGGATCTCCTTCACCGCTCACCGTCGTCGATCGCCCACCTGTTTGGCCAGTACCTCGAACTGACCAAGCCGCGCATCGTGATGCTCACTGCGTTTTGCGCGGTGATTGGCATGGTGCTGGCCACCGCGCAGACCGTGCCCTGGCAGGTCCTGGTGTTCGGCACGGTGGGGATTTCGCTGCTGGCCGGCGCCGGTTTCACCTTCAACTGTCTGGTCGAGCGAGGCATCGATGCCCGAATGGCCCGGACCCGCAAACGACCGGCCGCCAGCGGCGAAGTCTCGGTGACGGGCACGATCGCCTTCGCAGTGCTGCTCGGCGCGGCAGGCTCCTGGCTGCTGCTGGCCTTTGTCAATGAGCTCACGATGTGGCTGACGCTGGCGACCTTCGTCGGCTACGCGCTGATCTACACCCTGATTCTCAAGCCCGCCACGCCGCAGAACATCGTGATCGGCGGCGCCTCGGGTGCGATGCCGCCGGTGCTCGGCTGGGCGGCTGTGGCCAACGATGTCGGCCCGCAGGCGCTGGTGCTGTTCCTGATCATCTTCGTCTGGACGCCGCCGCACTTCTGGGCGCTGGCCCTGTATCGGGTCGAGGACTATCGCCGAGCCGGCCTGCCGATGCTGCCGGTGACCCACGGCGAGCGCTTCACCCGCCTGCATATCCTGCTCTACACCGTGCTGCTGGTGGCCACCACCTTGCTGCCCTTCATGATCCGCATGAGCGGCTGGTTTTACCTGGTCTGCGCGCTGGCGCTGGGTGCGGGCTTCCTCTGGTATGCCTGGCGCCTGTGGCGCGGCTATTCAGACCGGTTGGCGCGACGCACCTTCACCTATTCGATCTACTACCTGGCAGCCCTGTTTGCAGCGCTGCTGATCGATCACTGGCTGTGAACAGGCTCCTCGATCCATTGGCTTCGCGCTGGCACCCAACGGCAGGTCGATTCGGTCTGCTCGCAGGATGTGCGGCGATGGCCGTACTGATGGCGCTGAGCGGCTGTGACCGCCTGCCCGGCGCATCGGGCGTCGCCTCGTTCAAATCGACCGACATCACCGGCGCCGACTACGGCAAGACACTCGACCTCACCGATCACACCGGCACATCCCGCACGCTCGCTGATTTCCGCGGCAAGCTGGTCGTGCTGTTTTTCGGCTTTACCCAGTGCCCGGACGTCTGCCCCACGACGCTGGCCACCATGGCCGATGTCATGAAGCAGTTGGGGCCGGATGCCGACCGCGTACAGGTGGTCTTCGTCACCCTGGATCCAGAGCGTGACAGCCAGAAAGTGCTGTCCGGCTATGTCACCGCCTTCGATCCGCGCTTCATCGGTTTGTATGGCGATGCAGACGCCACCACCCGCGCTGCCAAAGAGTTCAAGGTGTTCGTTCAGAAGTCGGCCGGCTCCTCGCCGTCCAACTACACGCTTGACCACACCGCTGCGACCTACGTCCTCGATGGCCAGGGGCGCCTTCGCCTGTACATGCGCCACGGCCAGTCGAGCGCCGACATCCTGTCGGACCTGCGCCTGCTGCTGTCACGCAGCTGATCGCCCCTGGGGTGATGCCCCCCGATCGCTCAGTTCGCCCGATCAAGCGCATCAATAGGCGTTCTCATCGCCTCGCAGGGTCACCATCACCGTGCGCCACAGGATCTTTACATCCAGCGCGAGCGACCACTCCCGCAGGTATTGCAGGTCATAGTCGATGCGCTGCTGCATTTTTTCGACGGTATCGGTCTCGCCCCTCGCCCCATTGACCTGCGCCCACCCGGTGATGCCCGGCTTGACCTTGTGGCGAACCATGTATCCCGGGATCAGCTTGCGGTAGAACTCGTTGTGCGCCACCGCATGCGGGCGGGGCCCGACCATGCTCATGCGGCCCTGCAGCACATTGAACAGCTGCGGCAATTCGTCGAGTGAGGTCCGACGCAGGAAGGCGCCCAGCGGGGTGATGCGTGAGTCGCCACGCACCGCCTGGCGCACGACCGCGCCGTTTTCCGCCACCCTCATCGAGCGGAATTTCCAGACTTCGATCGCCTCGCCGTCCAGGCCATACCGATGCTGGCGAAACAGAATCGGACCCGGCATCGTGACGCGGATCGCCACGGCGACCGCGGCCATCACCGGCCACAGCATCAGAATCGCCAACAGGGCCAGAGCGATGTCCGAGGCCCGCTTGACCAGTGCGTCCAGCCCGCAAAAGGGGGTTTCGCACACCGCCACGACCGGCAAGCCTCCAATGGCCTCGATGCGTGCCTGAATCGGTTCGGCCAGCAGCAGGTCCGGCACGAAATAGACCGATGCCGTCGTGTCTCGCAGTTGTTCGAGCAGGCCATGGATGCGGGGCTGCGAGGCCATGGGCAGCGCCACATAAATTCGATCGACGCGGTGGCGGCCAACGAAGTCGGCCAGATCGCCGGTGTGCCCGAGCAGGGCTGCCTCCAGTCCGGTACCCAGTCGTTGTGGCGTGCGGTCATCGAAATAGCCCAGCAGGCTGATGCGATGCCTGCGATCGGTGAGCAGGGTGCGGGCCAGGGTCCGCCCTGGCGGGTTGGCTCCGACGATCACCGCTCGGGCCTGGGGGTTCAGGCCGGGAAATTGCGTGAGCACCGGAACGAACAGCCGCTGAATGCCCAGCTGAAGGGCCGGCGTCAGAACGGCCCAGACGGTCAGCACCCGGGCGTCGAACAGCGTCAGGCTGGCGGTTGCCGCACCGACCGTCAGCAGCAGCAGGCAGATGCCGAACCAGTGCAGGATGCGCCCGTCACGGCTCGGCGCGCTGCGCTGACATATCGCGAAGGCGATCAGCGCCAGGACCGCCTCCGGCCCACCCGGCACACCTTTGAGGGCCCAGGTGGTCGCCAGCAGCACACCCGCAGCCACCATGCCGTCAAGCTGGGTCGCAAGCCGGTCCGCCATCGAGATGCCCGGGGTGCGCAGGGGGCGAAGCGACGGCAGGGGGGCGCCCGGTGCGAGGTCGGGACGGATGACGGGGAGTGATCGGGGTCGATCCGTAGGCGGAGCCGGTTCGGGGCGCAGGGGCTGCACCACCCCGCTCGGCTGGATCCGGGCATCGGGGCTGACTGAGGGTTCGGCGTAGGTCTGCAACATGACCCTGTCTTGGCGACGAACGTGCCCGAAGCGCCCTGATGCTCAGCTGTCCTACGTGTGTTCAGGACAGCGCCGCAGTCATGTCATTGAAAAAGTTTATGATTGCGCGATGAAGATCACTGTCATTGGAACCGGCTACGTCGGTCTGGTCTCAGGCGCCTGCCTGGCCGAAATGGGTAACGATGTCCTGTGCCTGGATGTCGACCCCCGAAAAATCGAGATGCTCGAGCGCGGCGAAATTCCCATTTGGGAGCCGGGTCTGCAGGAGATGGTCCGACGCAATGTCGCGGCCAATCGCATGAAGTTCACGCTCGATGTCGAGCGCTCCGTGGCGCATGGCACGATCCAGTTCATTGCCGTTGGCACGCCACCAGACGAAGACGGTTCGGCCGACCTGCAATATGTACTGGCCGCCGCCCGAAATGTCGGTCGATACATGACCGACTACAAAGTCATCGTCGACAAATCGACCGTGCCGGTCGGTACGGCCGACAAGGTCCGTGATGCGATTGCCGATGAACTCAAACGGCGCGCGGTCGACGTCCCCTATGCGGTGGTCTCCAACCCGGAATTCCTCAAGGAAGGGGCCGCGGTCGAAGACTTCATGCGGCCCGACCGGATCGTGGTGGGCGCCGATGACGAGCAGGCGGTCTTCCTGATGAGGGCCCTGTATTCCCCGTTCCAGCGTAACCACGAGCGCCTGGTCGTCATGGACGTCCGTTCAGCCGAGCTGACCAAGTACGCGGCCAATGCCATGCTGGCCACCCGCATCTCGTTCATGAACGAGCTCGCCCTGCTGGCCGAGAAGGTGGGTGCCGACATCGAACTCGTGCGTCAGGGCATCGGCTCGGACCCTCGCATCGGCTATCACTTCCTCTATGCCGGAGCAGGCTACGGCGGCTCGTGCTTCCCCAAGGACGTCAAGGCGCTGATCCGCACGGCCGACGACAACGGCCGCCTGCTTCACGTACTCACCGCGGTCGAAGCGGCCAACGATGCGCAAAAGCATGTACTGGTCGAGAAGGTGATCGCCCGCTTCGGCGAGTCACTGGCAGGGCGCCACTTCGCTTTGTGGGGGCTGGCCTTCAAACCCAATACCGACGACATGCGCGAGGCCCCCAGCCGGGTGGTCATCGATGACCTGCTCTCGCGCGGTGCGACGGTCACCGCCTACGATCCGGTTGCGATTCACGAGGCCCAGCGTGCCATCGGCGAGCGTCAGGGTCTGAGCTACGCAGACAGTCCGATGCAGGCGCTGGAAGGCGCGGACGCATTGCTGATCGTCACCGAGTGGAAAGAGTTTCGCAGCCCCGATTTCGACGCGATCCGGGCGGCGCTCAAGCAACCCCTGGTGATCGACGGTCGCAATATGTACCCGCCCGCCTTGCCCCGTGCAGCCGGTCTGGATTACGTGTCGATCGGCCGGCTCTGAATCCGCGGCCGGGGTCTGTGCCAGCGCGGCGCTTGCAGTCATGAACGTCCTGGTCACCGGAGCAGCCGGATTCATCGGCATGCATGTGGCGCAGCGCCTGCTGGATGCCGGCCACGAGGTCGTCGGTATCGACGACCTGAACACCTACTACGATCCTGCCCTCAAACAGGCCCGTCTGGATCGGCTGCTGCCGCAGGCGGGTTTTCGCTTCGAGAAGCTGGATATTGCCGATCGCCCGGGCATGACCCGTCTGTTCGAGGGACATGCCTTCGACCAGGTGGTGCATCTGGCCGCGCAAGCCGGCGTGCGTTACTCGATCACCAACCCGCATGCCTATGCCGACAGCAACCTGGTCGGCTTCGTCAACATCCTGGAAGGCTGTCGACACGGCGGCGTGAAGCATCTGGTGTACGCCTCATCGTCGAGTGTGTACGGTGGCAATACCCGGATGCCGTTTTCCGAGCATGATTCGGTCGATCATCCGGTGAGCCTGTATGCGGCCACCAAGAAGGCCAATGAGCTGATGGCCCACACCTACAGCCATCTCTTCGGTCTGCCGACCACCGGCTTGCGGTTCTTCACCGTCTACGGTCCCTGGGGGCGGCCCGACATGGCTGCGTTCCTGTTTGCCGATGCGATTCTGGCTGGTCGTCCGATCAAGGTCTTCAATCACGGCAACATGCGGCGCGACTTCACCTACATCGACGACATCGTCGAAGGCGTGGTGCGCCTGCTCGATCACCCACCCGCGGGTGACCCCGGCTTCGATCCCCTGAACCCCGATCCGGCCAGCAGCCGGGCTCGGTATCGCGTCTTCAACATCGGCAACAGCGAGCCGGTGCCGCTGATGGAGTTCATCGCGGCCATGGAGTCGGCGATCGGGCGCGAGGCGATCAAGGAGTTCCTGCCGATGCAGGACGGCGATGTCCCGGCGACCTTCGCCGACACCTCGGAGCTGGCTGCCCTGGTGGGTTTTGCACCGCGCACCGATGTGCGTGAAGGCGTGCGCCGGTTCGTCGACTGGTATCGGGCCTTCTACTCGCGCTGAGCCCGAAAAAAGAAAAAGCCCGGTGTGACCCGGGCTTTCCTGCGCTGCACTGGCGATTGATCAGGCGTACTCGGCCAGTGCGGCCTTCATCGTCTTGAGCGCCTTGGCCTCGATCTGGCGAATCCGCTCGGCCGATACACCGTATTCATCAGCAAGATCCTGCAGCGTGCGGCTGCCGCCTTCGTCTTCGTCGCGCAACCAGCGCGATTCGATGATCTTGCGGCTGCGCTCATCCAGCGATTCGAGCGCCTGCTGCAGACCTTCTCCTTGCAACTGATCAAACTCCCGCGCCTCGAGCACCTGCAGCGGCTCGCTGTGCTGCGCCCTGAGATAGGCGATCGGGGCGTAGCTGTCCTCGCCGTCTTCGCCAACCGGATCAAGCGCCAGATCAGCCCCGCCCATGCGGGTTTCCATCTCGACGACATCCTGAGGTCTGACGTCCAGTTCCTGGGCAATCGCACTGACCGCTTCCGGCGACAGGGTGCGGGCATCACGCTTGAGCGAGCGCAGGTTGAAGAACAACTTGCGCTGGGCTTTCGTGGTGGCCACCTTGACCAGCCGCCAGTTCTTCAGAATGAACTCATGAATCTCGGCCTTGATCCAGTGCATGGCAAACGACACCAGGCGCACGCCGCGTTCCGGGTCGAAGCGCTTGACCGCCTTCATCAGGCCGACATTGCCTTCCTGGATCAGGTCGGCATGGGGCAGGCCATAGCCCATGTACTGACGGGAAATCGAGACCACCAGGCGCAGGTGAGACATCACCAGCTGCCGTGCGGCATCCAGTTCGGCATGGTCACGCAGCCTGCGGCCGAGCGACACCTCCTCATCGGCCGTCAGCATCGGCAGTCGATTCACTGCCGAGATGTACGAGTCGATGTTTCCGACTGCCGGAACCGCCCACATCGCACCGGCGGCACGCGAAGAGGTCACCAAAGCTGTCGAGGAACCGGTCATCTGCTTTCCTTTCTCATGAGGCAACACGCCTCGAAGCAAAAATACTAGCACTCCCCGGGCGCGAGTGCTAAGACCGCCCGCACCTAAATGTTATCAATTTGTATCAGCCGATTAATTGGGGTCGGAACATCATTTTCTGCCCCTAAATTGGGGTCTGATCAAAATTTCTCCGCCCACTTCCGGCACGCCGGTCAAGGCGGGCGCATCAGCTCGTCAGAGGGGGGCGCATTCAAGCTGATCGGCCTCGGCGCGGCGCTGGAAGCTGCTACGGTGGTTCACGTGTTCTGCATCGCACATCTCTGCCGCAGAAGGTCAAATGAACCGCAAAACGCTGATCCGCCTGGGTGTCTCACTCGCCCTGACAAGCTTGTCGTTCCAGGCAAGGACGCAGCCGGTTGCCATGCCGGCGGCAGGTCTGGACCCGCCGCTCAGCATCGACGCGGCACTCGACCTTGAGTACCACAGCAACGTCTTCAGGATCGCCGATGGACCGGCCGATACCGTCGCCCGGGCCCTGCTCGGACTGCGCTTCGAGCGCGAATTCAGCCTGCAGCGCCTCTCGCTCACCGCCTTCATCACCCCGGTGAAGTACTTCGAGCAGTCGGCCTACGACTATCTGGGATACGGTGTGGCCGCCCTCTGGGACATCGAAGTGGGTCGTCCGGTATTCGGTCAGCTCGCGGTGCGTCTGGCCCGGGATCAAACCCCCTTCGACCTGATCGGTCTGGCCCAGAACAACCTGCAGGATCTGAGGATGGCGCGCGGCCTGCTGGGCTGGCGGATCACCCAGGCCTGGGCGGTGATTGGCGCGATCGATACCTGGTCTTCCGACAACTCCCTCGACAGCCAGAAGCCAGCCAATTACACCCGCACGGGCATGGAGGCGGGCGTTCGCTATCTGCCCGGCGGCGCGCTGGAAATGGACATCGTCTGGCGTCATGAATCCGCACGCTATCCGAATCGGCAGGTCTTCGATTCAGTGGGCAATCTGCTGCCGGCGGCGGTCGACAACGCCTACGACCAGAACACGCCGCTGGCCCGGGTGAGCTACCGCCCCTCCGACGCGACCCGCATCACCGGCATGGCGGGTTATACCCGTCGCAGTTATGAAAACGTGCCCCAGCGCGATTTCAGCGGCGTCACCGGCGGAATCGACGCCGAGTGGCCGGCGACCGCGGCCTTCCTGCTACGCGGGTCGATCCTGCGCAGCATCGAAGTCGCCGAACTGACCAGCGCCAACTACATCGATGTGCGCAGCCTCAATCTCCGCCCGGTCTGGCAACTGAGCGGTCGATCAGCGCTCGAACCGCTGGTGGGCGTCGCCGGACGGCGGTATCTGGGTGATCCCGGATTCGTGGTGAGCGGGTCTCCGGTTCGGGTCGATCGTCTGCGCGAGGCCGGACTGCGACTTCGCTACGACCTGGGTCGACGCACCATCGCCCACCTGGAATACCGCTACTTGTCACGCAGTTCCAACTACCCGGTCAACGACTTCAAAGACCATTGGGTCGGCGTCGGTGTCCGGGGCTCATTCTGATCAGTCAGGGGCCAGCACATGAATTTTCAAGTCAATCGGAACAGTTCCAGACCCCGTCGGCCTGGTTTCGCGACGGCCGCACTTCTGATGGCGGCTGCTCTGCAGATGTCGACCCCATATGCGCAATCGACGGGTGCCGCAGATGCGACCGCCCTGCCGGAGCCCGCCGCGTCAGCGGCGCAGCCGCCTCGGGATGACTACCGACTCGGCGCCGGAGACGCGCTCAGGATCCAGGTCTTTCAAAGTCCCGATCTCAGTATCGAGGCCCGCATCTCGGAGTCGGGCGTGATCTCTTACCCGCTGATCGGAGTGGTCAAGGTGGCGGGTCTGTCCCCGGGCGATCTCGAAAGACATCTGGCGCAGCGGCTGCGCGACGGAAAATTCCTGCAAAACCCGCAGGTGACCGTGAATGTGACCACCTTCAGAAGCCAGCAGGTCTCGGTCCTGGGCAGTGTGGTCCGACCGGGTCGCTATCCGATCGAGACAACCGGCACCCGGCTATCGGAGATGTTGTCGCTCGCCGGCGGCTTGTCACCGACCGGAGCCGAAGAGGTGGTCGTGGTGACGCAGCGCGATGGCCGAACCGTCCGGCTGGAGGTCGATCTGGCCAGAATGTTCGCCGTCGGCGATCTGGAGCGGGATGTGGTCATGCAGGCCGGTGACGTGATCTATGTGGGCCGTGCACCGCAGTACTACATCTATGGGCAGGTACAGCGGCCCGGCATGTACGGCGTCGACCGAGGCCTGACCCTCGCGCAGGCG
>CAIXXI010000092.1 GCA_903923345.1 uncultured Burkholderiales bacterium
CCTCAGCTCAGTACTGAGCTGACGGCGCGAAATTTTCAAACTTCGTGTATTGGCCGAGGAAGGTCAGGGTGACGGAGCCGATGGGGCCGTTACGCTGCTTGCCGATGATGATCTCGGCCATGCCCTTGTTCGGCGAATCCGGGTCGTAGCGGTCTTCACGGTGAATGAACAGGATCACGTCGGCATCCTGCTCGATGGCGCCGGATTCGCGCAGGTCACTCATGATCGGCTTCTTGTCGTTGCGCTTTTCAACCTCGCGCGACAACTGCGACAAGGCAATCACCGGCACATTGAGTTCCTTGGCCAGCGCCTTGAGCGATCGGGAAATTTCAGCGACCTCGGTCGCGCGATTTTCGCCACTCGAACCGGTGCCGCTCATCAGCTGCAGGTAATCCACCATCACCAGGCCGAGCTGACCATACTGACGCGCCAGACGACGAGCCCGCGCACGCAACTCCAGCGGATTTAATGCAGGCGTCTCATCGATGAAGAGGTTGGCATCCTGCATCTTCTGGATCGCATTGGTCAGGCGCGGCCAGTCATCTTCAGTCAGACGCCCTGTGCGCAAGCGCTGCTGATCGATACGGCCCACCGAACAGACCAGACGCATGGCCAGTTGGGTGGCACCCATTTCCATCGAGAACACCGCAACCGGCATGCCCTGGTCAATCGCCACATGCTCGGCCATGTTCAAGGCAAATGCGGTCTTACCCACCGAAGGGCGCGCTGCAATGATGATCAGGTCGCCGGGCTGCATGCCCGAGGTCATGCGGTCAAGGTCGGTAAAGCCCGAGGGTACACCGGTGATGTCGTTTGGGTTTTCGCGGTTGTAGAGGTCATCGACCCGCTCGACCACCTGCGACAACACCGACTGCAGATCCTGAAAACCGGTACGACCCCGTGAGCCATCCTCGGAGATTTGAAAGACGCGGGTCTCGGCCTCATCAAGGATCTGCCGGGTGTCTCGGCCCTGCGGATTGAGCGCGGTGGTGGCGATCTCATCAGAGACGGAAATCAATCGCCGCAGGATCGCCCGGTCGCGAACGATCTCTGCATAACGGCGCACATTCGCTGCCGACGGCGTGCCACTGGCCAGCGCGTTGAGATAGGCCAGTCCACCTGCGTCATCGAGCTTGCCGGTGGACTTCAGCGCATCGTGCAAGGTCAGGACATCGGCCGGCTGATTGCGCTCCATCAGCTTGGCCAGGTGCTGCCAGATCAACCGATGGTCATACCGGTAGAAGTCGTCTTCGCGCAGCACATCGCCGATTCGCTCCCAGGCGGTATTGTCGAGCAGGACCGCACCCAGCACGGATTGCTCGGCCTCGACCGAATGCGGCGGCACGCGCAAGGCTGCCACCTCCCGATCGATGATCGAAGTGGAACCGGTCAGGGGCTGTGCAGACATCGGACGATCTTAACCTCTGGGCAGGCAGCGCAGCCGGTGAGGGCCCAAAAAGCACGAGGCGCCCATCGGGGCGCCTCGCGGGACGGCTTTGGAATGCCTTCAGCCAGAGATCAGGCTTCCGGGCTGACCGCCACCTTCACCGGCACAACCACATCGGTGTGCAGGGCGATGCTGACCTCGTGATCGCCAATCGCCTTGAGCGGGCCATTGGGAAGACGCACCATCGCTTTTTCGACGCCCGGGAAACCTTGTTTGCCCAGTGCGATCGCGATATCGAAGTTGGTGACCGATCCGAACAGACGGCCATCGACGCCGGCCTTCTGACTGATGGCCACGGTCATGCCTTCCATCTTCGAGCCGGTGGATTGCGCCGCGCTCAGTTTGTCGGCCTGGATTTTTTCGAGTTCAGCGCGACGCGCCTCGAACTCCTTGATCGCGGCATCGGTGGCACGGCGAGCCTTGCCCTCGGGGATCAGGAAATTGCGCGCATAGCCGTCCTTGACGCGGACGACATCGCCGAGTCCGCCCAGGTTGACGACCTTTTCAAGCAGGATGATCTGCATGGGAGTCCCTCGATCAATGGTTGTCGGTGTAAGGCAGCAGGGCCAGGAAGCGGGCGCGATTGATCGCGTCGCCGAGCTGGCGCTGGAACTTGGCCTTGGTACCGGTCAGTCGGGCCGGCATGATCTTGCCGTTCTCGGTGATGAAGTCCTTGAGGACATCGATGTTCTTGTAGTCGATCCACTCGACTTTCTCGGCGGTGAACCGGCAGAACCGCTTGCGCTTGAAGAGCGCGCTCTGGGCGGGACGCTTGGGCTTTTTATCCTTGCTGCCACGACGCATGAATGCCATGTCATCAATCCTTGTTCATCAGTTTTCAGAGAACGTCGCCACGGTGGACGACGGGTTCAATTCGATTTCGGTCAGGTGAAGCACCAGCGCTTTCGCGTTGCGCCGCCTTGGCGCCAGGAAACCCTGGACGGTCAGTGCGGCGCCGAGCGCGATGCGATCCACTTTTAATGCCACACGGTCTGCGGCCAAGGCCGAGATTTCCAGGTCGACGCTCCGATCAGCTCCTGCTTCGCGCTGCACCGACTGGTGCGACAGGGTCAGCATGACGATCGGAATGCCTGCCGGCGTGTAGCGAAGTGCTTCTCGCGCAGCGAGCGTGGCGCTCAGCCCGACCCGGTTCAATCCTGCGAGCCGACCGCTGCGGGCTGTCCTTCCATCGGCGTGACCTTGCGGGCCTCTTCCTTCTGGATCCGGCGCAGCATGGGTGACGGGCCGGTCTCGGCCTTGGGCATGGCGATCACGAGGTGGCGCAGCACGGCATCGTTGAATCGGAAGGCGTGTTCGAGTTCCTCGAGCACTTTCTGATCGCATTCGATGTTCATGAGCGCGTAGTGCGCCTTGGCAACCTTCTGGATCGGGTAGGCCAGCTGCAGGCGGCCCCAGTCTTCGATCCGGTGCATGACGCCCTGATGGCCTTCGACCAGGGTCTTGTACCGTTCGATCATCCCGCCGACCTGCTCGCTCTGATCGGGATGAACAATAAAAACAATCTCGTAATGACGCATCGATTCCCCTTTTTAGGATTGGAATGGTGGGTCCTCAAAGACGCCTTGACCAACCCAATTGGGTCCTTCAAAGCGGCCGCCGGCTCGTTTGGGGTGAGTGTCCGTGCGGCGAGGAACCCAAGACTATAGCGTCATTCGATCAGTCGTGTCCAGCGTAGATCTGCTGCATCAGGCGGGTTTCGCGCTCGATCAGGATCTTCAGAAACTCCTGGGCACCGCCCATCGACTTGAAGGCGGTGAATCCGGCGACCAGAAAATCCTGCATTGCGCCCAGCCCGGCGATCTGGGCCGGTCGGTGCATCGTCTTGAGCAAGGTGCCGATCATCGGGGTGCGCACCAGCGCATCAAGCGCCCGGCCCACGCTTGCAACCAGCGCGATCTGGCGTTCGCGATCAGACCGATCACCCGCCGACCGAAAGGCCCGGCAATAGGCTGGCTCATCGATCGGGCGACCGATGAGCTGATCATCGGCCTCCAGTGCCTGGGCGGTCAGCAGGTCGAGGCGTTCAGACAAGGCCTCGAGCTCGACTGCATCGGCGATCGTGCGCAGCGCGCTGTCGGGCAAAAACCGAACCATGGTCGGGATGACGCGGGCGAGCGCAGCGTCGCGCTGGGAGAAGTCCTTGATGCCGTACAACTCATCCAGGAAAAATCGGGTTGCCGGCCGATAACGTGGGGAGGCCAGCAGGTCGGCATGGGTGCTTGCCAGCCGCTGCTTCTGCCAGGCTCGCAATTCATCGCGACGCATCCGAAGCGACGCAGGCAAATCGGATCGGCCACGCAAAGCCGCCAGATCGGCGGCCGCCTGACGCAAACGCACAGAGGCATCCATGAAGCGTGACCGGATGACCGGCAGGCTGAAATCAGTGGCCCAGTATGCCTCTAGAATCGGTCGATGTCAGATGCCTGCGGGTACCCGCGATGAACGCCCGGATTCAGAGAATGCTGCTGATTGCGCAACTCGCAGCCGGCACACTCATCGCGGCAGGCCTGTGGATCGGCATGGGGCTGCCCGTCATCGCCGCTGTGGCGCTCGGCCTGGTGGCGGCGTTCGGTTTCCAGCCGATGCTGATCGGCATTGAATTCCTGATGGCGGCAGCCGTCAGCGACGCGCCCGCGCAGGGCCGCGTCGGGCCGCTCGGCTGGCTGCGTGCCTGGCTTGGCGAATGCGTGGCGGCCGCGCGCACATTCAGCGTGGTTCAACCATTTCTGTCGGGCCGGGCGCTGGCCAGCGCCCACACCGACTGCGCAACAACTCACCTGCCGGTGCTTCTGGTGCATGGCTACTTTTGCAATCGTGCGATGTGGCGCCCGCTGGCCGCACGCCTGGCGCAGTCCGGTCATGTGGTGGATGCGGTCAATCTGGAGCCCAGTTTTGCGCCGATCGATGACTACGTCGCCCAAATCGATGCGGGTGTTCGTCGCTTGCAGGCGGCAACCGGTGCACCGCGTGTGGCACTGATCGGTCACAGCATGGGTGGATTGGCGATTCGCGCCTGGCTGCGGGCTTCGGGCGACGAGGCCATGGCCTGTGTGGTGACCCTGGGCACGCCGCACGCCGGCACCCTGCATGCCGATTTCGGTCGGGCGGCCAATGTGCAGCAGATGCGCCGCAACAGCGCCTGGCTTCAGTCACTGGCCGCATCGGAACCCGCCGACCGCTTGCGCCGCTTTACGGTCATTCGCTCCTGGCAGGACAACATCGTCGCGCCACAGGGTCCGCAGACCCTGCACGGCGCCCGAACCGTGTCGTTCACCGGGATCGGGCATGTGCGTCTGGTCTATGACCGGAAGGTGGCGCGCGCAGCACTCGACGCATTGCAGGCGGCTGCCCGGGACGCCACTTAGGGAACACATTCGGTTCGATCCCAGGCCCGAACTCGAGTGCTGGCCGCCAATTTAGTGTATACAGTATTCAGTCATGACTGCCCGCCAGACCACATCTCCTGCGCCGCAATCCGAGCGCGACCCGACGCCGCGCCTGGTTGCGCTCGCGCAGTCGCCTGCGCTGGTTGAGCAGACCTATCAGGCGCTGCTGGCTGCCATCGTCTCGGGAGAACTCGCAGCCGGTGAGCGATACACCCAGGAAGGTCTGGCGCAGCAATTGGGCGTCTCAAGACAACCGATCCTGCAGGCGCTCTTGCTGCTGCGCCGACAAGGTCTGATCAAGGATGAGCCCGGTCGCCGCGGCATCGAGGTGGTGGCCCTGACGGGTGCCTTCGTGCAGCAGTTGTACAGCGTGCGCGGCGCACTCGATGCACTGGCAGCGCGCAGCGCCGCCCATCGCCCGCGACCCGAGTTGCGCAAACCTGGCCTGGCCCTGATCGCAGCAGGCCGCGCTGCGGCCAGCTCGGGCTCGGTCAGTGCGATGGTCGAGGCCGACCTCGACTTTCACCGCTTTCTGTACGAAGCCTCACACAATCCGCTGCTGACCGAGACCGCCGAGGTGCACTGGATGCACACCCGCCGGGCCATGGCGGCTTACCTGCGTCAGGTCAGATCCCTGCGGACCGTCTGGAGCGAGCATCTGGCGATCCTCGATGCGGTGATTCGAGGCGATGCGCAGCTGGCCGAACAGCTGGCGCGCGAGCACTGCGAACACTCCGGCAGCATCATCCTCAACCACCTCCCTGACATCCCGGCCGCCGGGCCGCAATCCGCACTCACCACCAGGAGACATCGATGAAACTGAGCCCTGAGCAAATCGAGCAGTTCGACCGTGACGGCTATCTGTTCTTCCCCTCGCTCTTCAGACCCGACGAAATGGCAGTTCTGCATGGCGAACTGCCTGCCCTGTATTCACAGCACCGCCAGGAGATCATCCGCGAGAAGGGCTCGGATGCCGTGCGCACGGTGTTTGCAGCACACCTGATGAACGAGGCCTTTGCCAAGCTTGGGCGTCACCCCCGCATGATCGAGCCGGTCACCCAACTCTTCGGTGAGTCGGTCTACATGCACCAGTACAAGGTCAACGGCAAGCAGGCCTTCGATGGCGACGTCTGGCAGTGGCATCAGGACTACGGCACCTGGAAGGCCGATGACGACATGCCCGATGCGCGCGCAATGAACGTCGCGGTCTTTCTGGATGACGTCAACGAATTCAACGGCCCGCTGCTGTTCATCCCCGGATCGCACCAGCTCGGCGCAATCGATGCCAGCCACGATCTGTCGACCACCAGCTATCCGCTGTGGACGATCGACAATGACGTGATCCGCAAACTCGTGGATCGCGGCGGCATCGTGGCGCCCAAGGGGCCCGCCGGCTCGATGCTGCTGTTCCATTCCTGCCTGGTGCATGGCTCGCCCTCGAACATGTCGCCCTGGAATCGCACGATCGTCTATTTGAGCCTGTGCGCTGTCTCGAATCACATTCGCCAGTTCAAGCGCCCGGACTGGATCGCCCACCGCGACTTCACGCCGATCGAGGCGCTCGCCGATGACTGCCTGACCAACCGCTCGGTGCGCATCGACGCGCTGCCCCTGGCCAAAGCCGCCTGACGCAACACAATGAACCTTCACCGACTCCTCGCACAGCGTGCCGCCGCCGGCCAGCCCATCAAGGTGGGCCTGATCGGCGCCGGGAAATTCGGCTCGATGTACCTGTCGCAGGCGCGTCGCACACCCGGCATCCATCTGGTGGCGGTCGCCGACCTCTCGCCCAAGCGCGCCCGAGCAGCGCTGCGGCACACCGGCTGGCCCGCCGAGGCCATCGGTGCCCGCACGCTGGCCGCAGCCGCGCGCAACGGCACCACCTGCATCACCGACGACACCCCTGCGATGATCGCCTCGGACCACATCGACGTGGTCATCGACGCAACCGGCAGCCCCTCGGCGGGCATCGCGCATGTGCTGGCCTGCTGCGAGCATGGCAAGCATGTGGTCATGGTCAATGTCGAGGCCGATGCGCTGGCCGGTCCTTTGCTGGCGCGCCGGGCCGAGCAGGCGGGCATCGTCTACTCCCTGGCTTATGGCGATCAGCCTGCGCTGATCTGCGAGATGGTGGACTGGGCCCGCGCCGCGGGTTTCGAAGTGATCGCAGCCGGCAAGGGCACGAAATATCTGCCCGAGTACCATGCCTCGACACCCGAGACGGTGTGGCCGCACTACGGCATCACGCCTGAAGACGCCCAGGCGGGCGGCATGAATCCGCAGATGTTCAATTCCTTCCTCGACGGCACGAAGTCGGCCATCGAAATGGCTGCGGTGGCCAATGCAACCGGTCTCACGCCCGCACCCGACGGACTGGCCTTTCCGGCCTGCGGTGTGGACGACCTGCCCCACCTGCTGCGCCCGGTTGCCGATGGCGGCCTGCTGCACCATCGCGGCCAGGTCGAAGTGATCTCGAGCCTGGAGCGTGATCGGCGTTCGGTGTTTCGTGACCTGCGCTGGGGGGTCTATGTGACCTTCGCCGCCGACTCCGACTATGTCCGCCGCTGCTTCAAGGAGTACGGTCTGCACACCGATTCGAGCGGCAATTTCTCGGCGATGTACAAGCCCTACCACCTGATCGGTCTGGAGTTGGGCATCTCGGTCGCCTCGGTCGGTGTGCGCGGCGAAGCAACCGGCGCGGCCGATGGCTGGCGCGGGGATGTCGTCGCCACTGCCAAGCGTGACCTCAAGGCCGGTGAAGTGCTCGACGGTGAAGGCGGGTTCACGGTATTCGGCAAGCTCATGCCGGCCACCGATTCCCTGGCGGCGGGCGGCCTGCCACTGGGCCTAGCCCATGGTGTGAAGCTCAAGCGAGCCGTGCGCGCAGGCACAGCCGTGCGCTGGAGCGATGTCGAATATGACGCCAACCAGCCGGCGGTGAAGTTCCGCCGCGAGATGGAACAGGTGTTTTCAAGCCAGTTCAAGGCCAAAGCGTCCCGCAGCGCGAAGCGCGGCTGATCCACCGCCGCGCGGCAGCGTTGCGCGCCGCGCAGGTTCGCGCGGCGTCTCAAAGCCCGGGTCTTTGATGTGACAGGCGCCCGGCAGATCGGCGACACTGCCGGTTGGGGCTGCTCGATCGCTTCAGCAGCGAGTGGGCGCGCAGCACCCCGCCCCACACACATCATGAAGACGGAGACACCCGAGTGGACGCATCGATCCTTGCGATGTCGCGCCGGCAGGCGCAGGAAAAGGCCAGCGCAGTCGCCTGGTCAGCACCCGACCATGACTGGACCTTCGGTGAGGTCGGCCAACTGACCGACCGGATCGCACAAGGGTTGCAATCACTGGGCATCGGCCGAGGCGACCGGGTGGCCACCCTGACGAAATACCAGCCGGAGAGCGCCATGATCACGATCGCGGCGCAAAAGATCGGCGCGGTGAACATGCCGGTCAACTGGCGCCTGGCCGGCCCGGAGGTGCAGTACATCCTTCAGGACGGCGAAGCCCGCTTCATGATGAGCGACGCCGAGTTCATGCCGATGCTGACGGCGCTGGAGCTGCCTGCCCTGCGCCAGACCGTGCTGACCCGTGGGGATTCAGCGGACGGCCCGCACAACACACTGGCGCAATGGGCTCGGGGCTTCGCGGCCAAAGACCCCGGGTTCTTGCCGGAGCCGATTGACGCGGCCTTGCAGTTGTATTCATCCGGCACCACCGGCCTGCCCAAAGGGGTTGAACTCTCGCATCGCGCCCTGATGGCGGGTTTCACCGGCTCGCTGTCTCAGGAGTGGAATTACAACCCCGAAGTCGATGTGAACCTCAACGCCCTGCCCGCCTTTCACATCGCCGGCCACGGCGTGGCCCTGATGACCTTCGCGATGGGCGGTCTGAGCGTGACGCAACCCGACTTCGACCCGCAGGCCGTGCTCAAGGCCATGGTCGAGCGGCGCATCAGCCATGCCTTTTTCGTGCCGGCGATGATCCAGTTTCTGCTGCAGGTGCCCGGGGTCGACACCCGCGATTTTTCAGCCTTGAAGATGATTTCGTATGGTGCCTCGCCGATCTCCGATCGGGTCCTGGTCGACGCCATGCGGGTCTTTGGTTGCGGATTTCTGCAGGTCTATGGCATGACCGAGACCTCCGGCGCCGTCACCGCCTTGCGCGCGCAGGACCATGCCACCGCAGGGCCGAAGGCCGCCCTGCTGCGATCGGCCGGCCAGGAGATGGCAGGCGTGAAGATGCGCGTGGTCAGGCCCGGAACCGATGAGGACTGCGATGAAAACGAGGTCGGCGAGCTGCTGATCCGCACCCATCAGAACATGACGCGCTACTGGCGCAAGGACGAGGCCACCGCGCAGACCCTGTTGCCGGCGCAGCCGGGTGAGGCGCCCTGGCTGCGGACCGGCGATGCCGGTTACCTGCGCGACGGATACCTGTTCCTGCATGACCGCATCAAGGACATGATCGTGTCGGGCGGCGAAAACATCTATCCGGCCGAAGTCGAGAACGCCCTGATGCAGCATCCGGATGTGGCCGACGGTGCGGTGATCGGCGTGCCGGATGAGAAATGGGGCGAGGCGGTCAAAGCCTGCGTCGTCCTCAAGCCCGGCAGTCAGGCCGATGCAGCCGCGATCATCGCCTTCATGCGCGAACGCATCGCTGCCTTCAAGTGCCCCAAGTCTGTGGATTTCGTCGAGACCATTCCGCGCAATCCGAGCGGCAAGATCCTCAAGCGGGTCTTGCGAGAACCTTACTGGGCCCATCAGTCCCGGCAGATCGCCTGAGACCGCTCGCCCCTTTTGCCATCAGAGTCAACCCGACAGGACATCCATGACCCCAGTCATTCGTGAAATCGCCACCGGCCTGCGCTTCCCGGAGGGCCCGATCGCGCTGCCCAATGGCGACGTGCTGCTCGTCGAAATCGAACGCGGCACGCTGTCGCGCGTCAGCCCGGACGGCCGCATCGAAGTGGTCGCCACACCTGGCGGTGGCCCCAACGGTGCGGCGATGGGCCCGGACGGCAAGGTCTATCTGTGCAACAACGGTGGCTTCGAATGGCTGCCGATCCGCTCCGGCGGCAAGCGCCCGGGACACCAGCCTGCGGACTATTCGGGTGGGCGCATCGAGCGGGTGGACCTGGCCACTGGCCGGATCGAGGTGCTGTACACCGAAGGCCCCAACGGCCCCCTGCGCGGGCCGAACGATCTGGTCTTCGACGGGCACGGTGGCTTCTGGTTCACCGATCTGGGCAAAGGCCGTCATCGTGACCTGGATCGAGGCGGCATCTTCTACGCCCGGGCTGATGGCTCATCGATTGTCGAAGCGGTCTATCCGATGATGACGCCCAACGGCATCGGCCTGTCGCCCGACGGCACGCAGCTCTATGCAGCCGAAACCCAGACCGGGCGGGTCTGGGCCTTCGAGATCGAGTCGCCCGGGGTGATCCGCAAACAGACCTTTCCCTCGCCCAATGGCGGGCGGCTGCTGGCGGGCATGTCGACCTTCAGGCTGTTCGATTCCCTGGC